>CACYEW010000277.1 GCA_902773455.1 uncultured Ruminococcus sp. | reverse complement strand
GCGCGCGATACGATCGTTTCGATGAACCTCTTCGGATTCACGCCGGATTTCGTCGGACACATCGAAGAGGGACTCGTTAAATTCCTGCATAAGGATTTCGAAAAGCCGTTGAAAGAAGAGTATTACATATCTCTCCCGCTGCAGGATCTCATAAACGAAAAGAAAGCGTCTATGAAGGTGCTCAAGACTCCGGAAAAATGGTTCGGAGTCACGTATAAAGAAGACAGAGCTGCAGTCGTGGAAGCGATAGCGGGGCTTGTCAAAGCGGGCGTCTATAAAAATAACCTTTGGGAGTAAGGAGTAAATAAAATGTCAGTATTGGTGACCGGCGGCACCGGATTCATAGGTTCGCATACGGCGATACAGCTTTCGCAGGCAGGCGAAGACATAGTCATTATAGACAACTTTTCAAACAGCAAGCCCGAGGTCCTCGGCAAACTCAAAACGATAACCGGCAAAGAGGTTCGTTTCTACGAGGGCGATATAAGAGATTCGGCAGTGCTCGATAAGATCTTTTCGGAAAACGCGATAGAAGCCGTCATCCATTTCGCGGGACTCAAAGCGGTCGGCGAATCGGTCGAAAAGCCGCTCGAATACTACGAAAACAATATCGGCGGCACGATAAATCTGCTCGAGGCGATGAAACGCAGAGGCTGCAAAAAGATGATATTCTCGTCGTCGGCGACCGTTTACGGCAACGACAACCCCGTTCCGTTCGTAGAAGATATGAGCACGAGCGCGATCAACCCTTACGGCTGGACGAAGGTCATGATCGAGCATATACTCGAAAGCGTATGCATCTCCGACCCCGAATTTTCCGCGATCCTGCTCCGTTATTTCAACCCGATAGGCGCCCATAAGAGCGGACTCATCGGTGAAGATCCGCAGGGGATCCCGAACAACCTTATGCCGTATATAATGAAAGTCGCGGCGGGCGAGCTGCCTTATCTGCGCGTTTACGGCAACGACTACGATACCGTCGACGGTACCGGAGTCCGCGATTTCATCCACGTCGTCGATCTTGCCGACGGTCACGTCGCGGCGCTCCGTTACGCGCGTTCGCATACGGGCGTCGAGGCGGTCAACCTCGGTACGGGAAAAGGAACCTCCGTTCTCGAACTCGTTTCCGCCGTCGAAAAGGTCACGGGAATAAAGATACCGTATGAGATCACCGGAAGAAGGACCGGCGATATAGCCATCTGCTATGCAGACGTTACGAAAGCGAAAGAGCTTTTCGGCTGGGAAGCAAAGCGCGATATTGACGAAATGTGCGAAGATTCGGCAAGATGGGTATTGAAAAATAAAATAATCCTGTAAAAAGTAACTGAAAAACTCCTTTCCGGATATAATAGGTATAACACCGGAAAGGAGTTTTTTTATGGAAGATCACGTTAACGGCAGAGACGGCGATCAGCCGTTTTACGAAATACGTCAGAGGTACTGTTCAAAACTGAACGGAAACGTAGTTATGAAGAGAGAACTCGGCAGCGAAGGAGAATTCGTTTGCCTTTCGTCTCATATGTGCGGCGAGGAGTGCAAAAGAAAAGAAGAAAACAAATAAGGATCATTTATTTTTGTATACCGCCGAGAATATCCGGTGAGACGTGCCTCTGCAGGTACGGTCTACGCCGGATATTATTTTTCTTATCTCGTCCCTTGCCGAATCGCTCTCGCGTCCGCAGGGGTTTTTCATTACCGGCAGAGAATACTCATTCGCGATCTTCATAATCAGCTTTTCGTTCGTCATAAGAAGCGGACGGATCATCTTTACGCCCTTGTCTTCGTAGGTGAAGCACGGATCGAGAGATTCGAATCTGCCGCCGTAAAGCAGGTTCATAAGAGCGGTCTGCGCCGCGTCGTCTTCAGTATGCCCTAAGGCGACGGTATCGAAGCCGTGTTCTTTCGCGTAACTGCAGATAACGGCGCGGCGCATGCGGGCGCAGAGCGAGCAGGGTTTTTCAAGCCCGGATATCGATTTTGCGATATCGGTCTTTATAACGGCGTGCCCGATACCGCGCCCGTTCAGAAACCTCGTTATCTCTGAAAAATCGGAGCCGAACCCCATATCGACCGTCAGAGCTGAAACGGTAAAACGCTTCGGATAAAAGCGCGAAAGCTCAGAAAGACCGAGTGCGAGAGCAAGCGAATCCTTGCCGCCGGAAACCGCGGCGAGCACGGAGGCGCCTTCGCCGATCATATCGTACTTTTCGGCGCATATACGGAGTTTTGATAACAGATTATCGAGACGCGACATCACAATAAACCGCCTTTCGTCATAAAATGATATTGAAATCTGATAACGGAGATATAATATGATCAAAATATTTATAGATCAGGGGCATAACCCGAGAAATCCCAACTCAGGCGCTGAGGGCAACGGTCTGCAGGAAGGTGATCTTACGTACAGGATCGGTATAAAACTGCGCGATCTGCTCAATTCAAACCCGGAGTTTTCCTCGGTCACGTCGAGAAACACGCCCGACGAAATACTCGGCACGAGCAACGCCACCTCGCTTGCCGCGAGAGCGAACGCCGCAAACAGCTGGGGAGCCGATTATTTCGTCAGTCTGCACTGCAACGCCGCGTCTGATCCGGCGGTGAAGGGAAGCGAAGGATACGTTTATTCGCTTTCGTCTTCCGCTCTGCCGCTCGCGCAAAGTATGCTGCAAGGATTATACAACATTACTGGCACCGTGTCAAGAGGAGTTTTTGCAAGACCGACGCTTTACGTGTTGAGAAAAACGGCCATGCCCGCGGCTCTGCTCGAGCTCGGCTTTATAACGAACCCCGAAGAAGCCGCCGCCATGAACAACGATCCGGCTTCATACGCTACAGGACTTTATAACGGAATAACTTCGTTTTTTACCTGATTTGTAAAGATCTATGAGCGGATGAAAAATGAGTCGCTGCGCGACTTTCTTTGCGGCT
>CACYEW010000276.1 GCA_902773455.1 uncultured Ruminococcus sp. | reverse complement strand
GGCAGCGTGATGATGCTCGATACGATGAAGAAATACGATATCTCGGAAGCCTGCAGACCGAGCTTTTGACTCAGTATCAGAGTCATTACCGGCCATACCATACTGCCGAGATTTGTCACCATCCGTCCGAAAAAAAGTATGTATATTTCACGCCGCAATCCGCGGTACTGATCGATCAGTTTCATAATATTCGCCTTTCAGCAGAAATCGATCACATTATAACATAAAAGAATGAACAAATCAAATATTCCGGTTATTTAACAAAGAAAAATCTTGCATTTTGCAGTAAAACGTGATATAATACCGGAAAACGAAAACGACCGGAGGGCAACGCTTATGTCGTCAATCAAAAAAGAAGCGGAACGGTGCCTTAAATGCAAAAGAGCTCTTTGCTCGGAGCACTGCCCCATATCTACGCCCATACCGCAGGTAACGGAGCTGTTTTTGAACGGAGAGATCAAAAAAGCCGGAGAGCTGCTTTTCAACAACAATCCGATCTCGGCGGTAACGTCGGTCATTTGTCCGCATGAAAGAAACTGTACCGGTCATTGCGTGCTCGGCAAAAAGGGTGCGCCGGTCGAATTTTACAGGATCGAAGAATACATATCGAGGTTCTATCTCGAAACGATGCAGATCCCCGAAATAAAAAAGAACGGCATCAAGGTCGCCGTGGCGGGAGCCGGTCCTGCCGGTATAACCATGACCATACTTTTGCTCCTGCACGGTTACGACGTAACGCTTTTTGAAGCGGAAGACGATATCGGCGGCGTACTGCGGTACGGTATTCCTCCGTTCCGTCTGCCGAGGGATATAATAGATATGCTGAAAGATATCATGCTGCGTATGGGAGTTCATCTGCGTCCCAATACGAGAATAGGCACGAATATCATGATAGACGATCTTTTCCCGGACGGATATAAAGCGGTGTTCGTCGCCGCCGGCACGGGCAGACCGAGAAAGCTCGGTCTTGTCGGCGAAACGCTCGGCCACGTTCATTTTGCGATAGATTACCTGAAATCTCCGTATTCGTTCAATCTCGGCAAACGGGTAGCGATAGTCGGAGCCGGCAACGTCGCGATCGACGTGGCGCGTACAGCCATCAGATGCGGCCGCTCCGACGTAAAGATACTGCATTATATGGGCAAAGACGATATGACGGCGAATCGCGACGAGGTCGAGATGGCTGAGCTTGACGGGGTCGAATTCATACATAACGCTCAGGCGGTCCGGATAATGGAAAACGCCGTAAGATGCGTTTACGTCGACCGCATCGAAAACGAAGACGGAAGCCTCAGCTTTGAAGAGGATTACAGCCGCACCTTCGACGTTCCCGCCGATTCCGTGATCATAGCCATAGGGCAGGGACCCGGCGCCGATATCGTGGCGGCAGGAGTCAAGCTGACTCAGAGAGGTCTGTTTGAGGTCAACGAATGGGGCGAGACCGATATCCCCGGCGTTTTCGCCGCGGGCGATATAGTGTCCGGACCGAAGACCGTGGTCGACGCGGTCGCCTTTTCGAAAAAGGTATTCTGCAAAATGGAAGAGTATCTGAAAGAGCATTCGTAACGTGATGTCAAACCGTCTTGCCGGAAGGTAAATAAACACGGCGGAGCGTGCGCTTTGCCGTGTTTTTCAAATCTTTCGACCGGTCGGTCTTAAGAGGCGCGGGCTTATACCGCCGTTTTGTCTGCGGATCCGGATCGGTATTTTATTTTAATATTAAATATGTTGACAATTGCGTGAGATTATGATATTATAAAGACGTGAAACGAAACGTTCGGGAGATATAAAACCATGAGAAAAAACGTACGCGCCTTGTGCGCTTTAATTGTTTGCACTATGCTGACGCTTTCATTCTCCGCCTGCGCCGATAACGGCGCCGCAAAAACCGCGGATCACGAAGAGGGCGAAGAAACGCCCGCCGTACTCAGACTGTAACGGCAGGCTCATAATATAAAACGTCAAAGGCATAAAACGGAGAACGGTCATGGATAACAGCAACAACGATATAGCCGTACTTGCGGCAAAAAAAAAAAAAGCGATAGTAAAAACAAGCGTGATCGGAATCATCACGAATATACTGCTCGTCGGCTTCAAGGCGTTCATCGGGCTCATATCGAATTCGATCGCCGTGATCCTCGACGCGGTGAACAACCTTTCCGACGCCCTTTCGTCCGTCGTGACGATAATCGGCGCGAAGCTCGGCTCAAAACAACCCGACAAAAAGCATCCGCTGGGCTACGGCAGAATAGAGTATTTAAGCTCCATGATCGTCGCCGCGCTCGTTTTATACGCAGGCATAACGGCGGCGGTCGAATCGGCAAAGAAGATCGCTCATCCCGAAGCCGCGGATTACGGCGCCGCGGCGATAATCATAATGTCGGTCGCGATAGTCGTCAAGCTCGCGCTCGGAACGTACGTAAAAAGGCAGGGCAAAAAGGTCGGTTCAGGCGCGCTTTCCGCTTCCGGCTCCGACGCGCTTTTTGACGCCGTGCTTTCCGCTTCCGTGCTTGCCTCGGCGGTGATCTATCTGATATGGGGCGTATCGCTCGAAGCTTACGTCGGCGTCGTGATCGCGTCGTTCATCATAAAAGCCGGCGTCGAAATGATGATAGAAACGCTGAACGATATCATAGGCAAACGCGAGGACGCCGAAACAACGAAAGAACTTAAAGAGATTATATGCGAAGAAGAGGCTGTGCTCGGAGCGTACGACGTTATGATATTCAACTACGGGCCGAACAAAAATTACGCCTCAGTACATATCGAACTTCCCGACACGCTGAGCGTTGACGACGTCGATAAGATCACGAGACGGATACAGGCGAACGTTTTCCGTAAGACGGGTATAATCCTGACCGGCATCGGCGTTTATTCCTTCAATACCTCCGACGATGAAGCCGCTCGGATGAGGAACGCCGTTATGGAGTCGGTCATGTCGCACGACTGGGCTTTGCAGATGCACGGCTTCTACGCCGATACTGTAAACAAAACGCTCCGTTTCGACGTCGTGATCAGCTTTGACGCCGACCGCAAGGAAGCGATAAACGTCTTATATGAAGAGATCTGTGCCGCATATCCCGATTACAAGGTCATGATTATCGCCGACGTCGACGCCTCGGATTGAGCGAAAAGCGAAAAATGTTTTTCAGAGGATGAAATATGCCGAAATACAGTGAACAGGATCTGAAGCTCGCGGCGGAATTTCGGGAGGAGATCCACAGGGAAGCCCTGGCGATCGTTCGGAAAACGCGCCCGAGCGTTACGGAAGTGATCGATCACCACCCGGTCGAGGATTATTTTCAGGAACATTGGGACTATCCCGGAATGTGGTATACCGTCGTCGCCGTTCCGTACGGATACAAAAGCCGCAAGGCGCTCGTTGACCGGATCCGAACGGCTTCGTCAAAAAAACGGCAAATGACCGCGCCGTAGAACGTTTGATAAAAGCAGGAGGCGTATATGTGGATTTTAGCGGCTGTTTTATCCGCGTTCTTTGCGGGTCTTACCTCGATATTTGCCAAATGCGGTATCAGAAAGACCGATTCCGACGTGGCGACCGCGATCAGAACGATAGTTGTCCTGATCTTTTCG
>CACYEW010000275.1 GCA_902773455.1 uncultured Ruminococcus sp. | reverse complement strand
CGGTTTTTGTTCTCGTCAGGGAAAAGGCGCTGCATTATCGCGGCGATAACGCCGCCGTGGGTGACGAGAAGAACGTCGCCGCCGTCTTTTATAAGCCGGTCGAGCCCTTCAAAAACGCGCGCCTGCATGAGCTTTCCGCTTTCTCCGCCGGGAGCGACGTTTGATTCGTTATCGCCTCCGATCCACGCGATATAATCGGGATCGTTTTTCATTTCTTCGTAGGAGCGCATTTCAAAGGCGCCGAAATCCATTTCGCGAAAAGCCGGATCGGCGTCGTGCCGTACGCTTCCGAAAAGTATCTCAAGCGTCTGTTCGCAGCGTTTCATACCGCTCGTGATAACGTGAAAACGGGAGGGATCGACGTCGTATTTTATCGTTTTCAGCTCCGTTATCCCGTTCTCCGACAGACCGATATCGGTACTGCCGCAGTAAAGGCGCTTTTCGTTTGCCCCGGTCTTTCCGTGGCGTATGAGTACGAGTTTCATTTCAGTTTTTGCTCCAGTCCGCAGAATATACGGGTCACGCTTGCGGCTTCGTGGGACAGATACGCGCAAAGCCTGCCGGTCGTTTCGCGCCAGGCGCGAAGCTCTTTGCCGAGCGGCACCACGCCGCAGAAAATATCGTCACAGATCAGAACGCCGTTTTCCCACTCGTTTTTGTGCGATTTGAAAACTCCGACCGCGTCGATACCGTTTTTCGCGCAGTAAAGCGTGTATTCCTGGATTTTATATAAACACGGAAACGAAAAATCGATATTTCCGTCTTCGGCGCAGGTGAATATACCGCCGTCAGACAAAGCGTATTTGTTTTTTGCGTATTCAAGCTTTCCCTGATACGCGCCGCCGATGATAAGATCCATTTTTATCCTCCTAAATCAAAGCGTATACCGCGACTCCGCAGAGCTCCGCGAACGTGAGAGCATAGCCGGAAATATCGCCCGACATACCGTCAAGCGAGCGGAAGCCGCGAAGCAGATAAAGCAGATACCCCGCGATAACGGCGACGGAAGCGAAGCCGTACCGTCCGAGAAGCACGAAGCCGAGCGCGACGGACGCCGCAAGTACGGCCGATAAAAACACGACGTGCGATTTTTTGACGCCCTTTCTGTACGCGCCCGAATACTCGCTTACCGAAAGCGGGCGCAGGACCGTAACGGCGATCGCCGCGACCGTGCGCGAAACGACTGCGATGAATATGAGAGCGAACACGTTCGCCGTATCCTTCGCCGAAGAAAACAGCGCGAATTGAGCGAGTATCAGAAGGCACGCGGCGATCACCGCGAAGGAACCGACGTGCGGATCCTTCAGTATCCTTCTGCGTTCTTCCGTGCCGCGCCACGATTTAACGGCGTCGACCGTGTCGAGAAAGCCGTCCATATGTATCCCGCCCGTAAGAACGAAGGGAAAGGCGCATAAAACGACGCCGCATACGAGCGCCGGAAGCTGAGCCAGCCGCAAAAGCCACGCCGCGAGAGTCCAGAGCCCGCCGATGATCAGACCGACAAACGGCAGAAACAGAGTCATAAGCGGGCGCGATTCCTCGTCCCATTTGTGAAACGGGCACGGTATCGCGGAAAACATCGTTAAGCTCATCATAAACGCGCGGAAGTATTTTTTCATAACTCAAATCCCCCTTTGTGAAAGATCGCGCTGCCGGCGCAGAGTTCGATCACCGCGCCGCATTCTTTTGCAAGAAACCGGTCGAGGCGCGCAAGAGACGAGCGGTAGCTTTCGGTGAATTCATCGTAGCGGAAAGCGTCGGAATAAATGTAATCGGTCACGAATACCGCGTTTTCCGCTTGACGGATTATCCTGTCAAGACCTCTTATGCACCGCTCTGCCGCCTCCGGATCGGCTTCGCCGCCGTGGGAAGAGAAGAGCTCGTTCAGAAGAAGCGCCGTTATGCTGTCGACAAGAAACGTTCCGTTTTCTCCGGCGATATCAAGGCAGGAGCCGACGTCTCTGCCGATCTCGAGCGTCGTGAAGCCCATGCCGGAGCGGTCGGATATATGGTTTTCTATTCTTTTGCGGTCTTCGCCGTCGTACGGGATCATCGTTGCGACGTAAAAGCGGCGGCCGCCGCCCGAAAGCTTTACGGCGATATCCTGCGCAAAGGCGGATTTGCCGTTTTTGCATCCGCCCGAGATCAGAACGTTCATATCATTCACCCTTCACCGAAAACGAATCGGTTTTTCTTATTTCGTCAAGATAACCGTCGTTTATATTCGCCTCGTCAAACGTCGCCATGCCGTTCATCGCGGCGCACGCGGCGTCGAGCATCATCATCGCGATCGGGCATCCGCTGCCCTCGCCGAGCCGCATTCCGAGATCGAAGAGCGGTTTTAGTCCGAGCTCGTCCGCGGCGACTCCGTAGCCGATCTCGTAAGATCTGTGAGACGGTATCATATATTCGCGCGCGGCCGGGCAGAGGCGGTATGCGCAAAGCGCGGCGACGGCGGAGATAAAACCGTCGATCACGGCGGGTATGCGGTTGTACGCGGCGCCGATGAATGCGCCGGTCATCGCGGCGATATCGAAGCCTCCGACCTTCGACAAAACGTCTATAACGTCGTTGCAGTCCGGCGAATTGACCGATATCGCTTTTTTTATGACGGATATTTTCTTTTTATAAGCCGCGTCGGTTATTCCCGCGCCGCGCCCGGTGACCTCCTCGACACCGCGGCGGCTGAGGACCGCGAGCACGGCGGAAGACGTCGTAGTGTTGCCTATGCCCATTTCGCCGACTCCGATCACGCCGGCTCCGTCTTTCACGGCATGGGAAACGAGTTCGATACCGTGCATAACGGCGGTGATCGCCTGATCGCGCGTCATTGCGGCGCCTTTTGCGATATTTGAGGTGCCGAACGCGATCTTTCTGTCTGTGACCGCCGGGTCGTTTATTTCGGCGTTTACGCCGACGTCGCATACGAGCATACCGTAGCCGAGCCGCTTTGCGATCACAGCCGCGCCGGTCTTTCCGTGCGCCATATTCAGCGTCTGGGCGGCAGTTACAGACTGAGGCGCGCTCGCAACGCCCTCTTCGACGACGCCGTTATCCGAGCAGAAAGCGATCACGAGTTTTTTCTTCGGTTCGTTGTGTACCCTGCCCGTTATTCCGGCAAGCTGTATCGAAAGATCCTCGAGCCTGCCGAGGCTCCCCGGCGGCTTTGCGAGCCGCGCCTGATACGCCCTCGCCTTATCGGCGGCGGTGCGGTCAAGCCCCGTCACGCTTCCGATGATACGCAGTAAGTTTGATTCGTTATTATCCATTGTCAGAACTCTATTCCCTTTCTTGCCCTTACGCCGTGATCGAAAGGGTGTTTTTCTTTTTTCATTTCCGTAACGTAATCGGAAAGCTCGCGAAGCTCCGGCGAAGGATCCCTGCCGGTCAGAACGATCTCGCGATTTTCTCTCTCGGCTCTTAAAAAATCAGTCAGCTTGCCGTTGCCGATAAGGCCGTATCTGTATGCGGAGACCGCTTCGTCAAGCACGATCAGATCGAAATCGCCGCAGCGTTTTATGATATCGGACAAAAAGGCGTCGTAACAGCTTCCCGTTTCGGCTTTTTGCCCGTCAGTCATATTTCCGAATCTGCCGTTATAAACTTCGGGCAGAGCCGTCGTGACGTTCGGGATAAGGGAAAACGCGTTCATTTCGGACGATCTTCCGTTTTTGAAAAACTGCGCGAACAAAACGCGCATCCCGGCGCCCGCCGCGCGTAAGGCGAGACCGCACGCCGCCGTCGTTTTTCCCTTTCCGTCTCCGTGATAAAGATGTATCATACGCCGTCCTCCAGTATCGAATATACGAGCTTCATATCGAGCGCTCCGCGAACGGCTGAGGCGAGTTTGTCGTACTGAGCCTCGCGGTAGGCGTGAACGTCGAATTCCGCGCTTTCGTCAAATTCAAGTCCGCGGGCTTTGTAAAGCGCCGCGACGATCGTTTTCGCGATCCCGTTTTCGTCAAACAAGCCGTGGATATAACTGCCGTAAACGTTATCTTTTTGTACTATCGCGCCGGTCGCGCCGCTTTGACCGAGATGTATCTCGTAACCGCGGTATCCGAGACCGTTCAGACCTTCAAAAGTTCCGGCGACGCCGGAAAATACTCCTTCGGTCTGCATACGCGTTTTCTCTTTTGAAAACACGGTGTCGATATCGAGAAGTCCCATACCGCCGATCTCTCCGCCGCCCTCGGTCTCATACGGGTCGCGGATCGTTTTTCCGAGCATCTGGAATCCGCCGCAGATACCGAAAACGGGCGCGCCTTTTGAGGCGGCTTTGAGGATCGCGGCTTCAAGACCGTTCTGCCGCATCCATTTGAGATCCGCTATCGTCGATTTCGTTCCCGGTATTATGATCATATCGGGCGAGCCGAGCTCGAACGGATTTTTCACGTACCGGAGCGAAACGCCCGAAAAACGCGCAAACGGCGAGAAATCCGTGAAATTGGATATCCTCGGCAGAGATACGACCGCTATGTCTATCTCTCTGCGCTCGCCCGGGGCAAGCCGTTCGCTCTGACTGTCCTCGTCGTCGATATCGACGTGAACGTAAGGAACGACGCCGGCGCACGGTATTCTGACGAGGTCGTACAGCATATCGAGCCCCGGTTCGAGTATCGAAACGTCGCCTCTGAATTTATTTATGACGGTGGCTTTTATCATCGCCCGCTCTTCCGGTTCGAGCAGCGCGACGGTGCCGTAAAGCTGAGCGAAAACGCCTCCGCGGTCGATATCGCCGACAAGAAGCACCGGAGCTTTTACCGCTTTCGCAAGTCCCATATTCACTATATCTTCGGATTTGAGATTTATCTCGGCGGGGCTTCCGGCGCCTTCTATCACGATTATATCGTTTTCATCGGACAGAGTACCGTATGCGCGCATTATATCGGGGACGAGCTGTTTTTTATATTTGAAATAGTCGGTCGCGCGCATATTGCCGCGGGCGACGCCGTTTACTATCACCTGCGAGCCGACGTCGGTCGTGGGCTTGAGCAGTATCGGGTTCATAAGAACGGACGGCTTTATTCCCGCCGCCTCGGCTTGAACGACCTGCGCTCTGCCCATTTCAAGCCCCTCGTCGGTTATGAACGAGTTGAGCGCCATATTCTGCGATTTGAACGGCGCCACACGGTATCCGTCCTGCCTGAAAATGCGGCAAAGCGCCGCGCAGATCAGACTTTTGCCGGCGTTTGACATCGTTCCCTGTATCATTATGGGTCTTGCTTTTTTCATATCCGTCCTCGTTATAAACAAATGAGTATCAGAACGCACCGCAGCAGTACGCCGATAAGAAGCGTAAGGCAGGAGACGGCGTACATAAGATCGCCCGCGCGTTTGATATCCTTCGGTTCGATCGGTCGTATATCGTCTCCGATATATTCTTTTTTGAGTAATTTGCCTCCGTAGACCGCGTCGCCTGCGAGACGGACGTTCAGAGCGCCGGCGCAGACCGATTCCGTCTGCGCGGAATTGGGGCTTTTGTGCTTATATCTGTCGCGCCTGAATATCCTGTACGCGGTTCTGCCGTCAAGACGGCAGAGAGGGCAGCAGACGATCATAAGAAGCGCCGTGAGGCGCGACGGAACGAAATTGAGAAAGTCGTCCGTCTTCGCGGCGGCTTTTCCGAAGTACAGATATTTTTCGTTTTTATATCCGATCATCGAGTCCATCGTGTTGACCGCTTTGTAGATAAATCCACCTACCGCGCCGAAAAGAAACGTGTAAAACAAAGGAGCCGTGACCCCGTCGGACGTGTTTTCCGCAACGGTCTCCACCGCCGCGCGGCAGATACCGCTTTCGTCAAGCACGTCGGTATCGCGGCCGACGATGTTCGACAGCGCTTTTCTCGCCGCATCCGTATCGCCTTTTTCAAGCTCTTTTTGCACCCTGCCGCTTTCGCGCGCAAGCTGACGCGCGGCGACGATCTGCCAGCACATTATACTGTTCACGGCAAGATACGCCAAAGGGTGGAGCTTCCACATACCGAAAAGCAGAGCCGCCGGTATCGCGGCTGAAACGAAAACGACGGCGATAACCGTAATAACGCCTCTGCCGACGTCATTTTCGTTTGAATTTCCGCGCCGGAGCTTTTTGTCAAGAAAAGAGATAAGCTTGCCGATCGCCGTTACCGGATGCGGTATAAAGAGCGGATCGCCGACGAAGAAGTCGATGATAAAGCCGATCAGCACCGCCGCGGTCTGATATATAAGCAGTTTTATCATTCGCTTTTCCTCTTCTGCATCACGAATACCGTAACGGGATTCTGCGCCGACATCATATGATAAGGTCCGGCTTTTTTCGACCTTGAAATATTGACCGCCGCCGCTTCGAAAATATCGAATCCGTACTCCTTCGCGCACATAAACGCTTCCGTCTGCGATTCGAGCGTTACCGTGTTCATAACTATCCTTACGAACGGATTTTTTTCAAGAAGCGCGTCGAGGATGCCGCGCAGTTTTCCGCCGCTGCCGCCGATAAAGGCGTGAGTCGGCGCCGGAAGACCGGAAAAAACGTCGGGAGCGGCGCCGTGTATCACGGTCAGATTGTCGGTTTTGAATTTCAGTTTGTTTTTTTCGACGAGCCCGACCGCGTCCGCTTCTTTTTCTATCGCGTATACGGCGCCTCTGTACGCGGCAAGGGCGCATTCGACGGAAACGGAACCCGTGCCGGCGCCCACGTCCCATACCACGGAATCGGGCCCGACAGACAGCTTCGCCATCGATACGGCGCGCACCTCGGATTTCGTCATCGGAGTGTCGCCGCGCTCGAATTCTCCGTCGCCGATACCGTACGGGACAGTTTCTTCTGCGCCGGGATTTTCTATATATACGATCGATAACGCGTCGTATTCGTTTTTGCAAAGCAGGGAAGCGGCGCCTTTCGTTATTTTTTCGTCCTGATAATACAAACGCTCGCCGACGGCGGCCGTCAGTTCTCCGAAGCCGTATTCCGTAAGTCGTTCGCATACGGAGGCGGGCGTGTTTTCGCCGCCGGTCAGTACGAACAGTTTTTTGTTCCGTCTTACGGCGCTGATGAGATTTCCGTCCCTGCCGTGCAGACTGATCCATGCGGCGCCGTCCCAGCTTACGCCGAGCTTTGCCGCGAAAGCCGAAAGAGAAGATACACCGGGGATCACCCTGACGGTCTCTTCATCAAATTCCTTTATCATATTCGCCGCGCCGCTGAAAAAGCCCGTATCGCCGCGAAAAACGACCGCCGCGCGCCGTACGGACGGGCGCTCTTCAAGAGCCGCGCGCACTTTTTTCGGCAAATACTCGCTGACGCGCGGCTTTCCCGCGCCGAGCGCGGCGATAACGGACGAAGCGCCGAACACGGCGTCGCATTCGTTAAGAGCCTTTTTTGCTTCGGGCGTGAGAACGCTTTCGCCTCCCGGCCCGATACCGATGATGAATATCTCTCTTTTGCCGATACGGTACGACTTTTGAAGTTCTCTTATCGCTTCGTCCGGCGAAAGTCCGTCCGTCTGCGGCGGTCTGCCGACGATGACGGGCGTCGCCCACGCCGCCTTTGCGGCTTTTATCTTTTCATCGAATCCGCCGTTTTTTCCGGAATCCTTCGTTACGAGATATCTCGCTTCGATCATTTT
>CACYEW010000274.1 GCA_902773455.1 uncultured Ruminococcus sp. | reverse complement strand
GCCGAAGATTACGCGAAAAAGCTTTCCTTATACGCGCGGTACGTCATACTGTCGCTCGGAGAGCTCGGAGCGTATCTCGGAAAAGACGGCTCTGCGAGATATCTGCCGGTGATCGACAGCGGGCGCGAGGTAAGGAACACCGTCGGTTCGGGCGACAGTATGATCGCCGGAGCCCTTTACGCGGAGCATCACGGCGAAGATATTCTCGTATCAGCCGTAGCCGCAGGCTCTGCGACGGCTTATTCCGACGGGCTTTGCGATATGAACACGTTTGAAGAAGTAAAGAGACTTTACAAAAAAAACGGAGGATGATATGTCCGCTGAATACGAGACGGAATTTTCCAGAGGCAAAAAAGTTCTGCTGGTGATCAACCCGAAAGCCGGACGCGGAATAACCGAGGCGAGGGTCAGGTATCTTAAGCATATGCTCAAAAAATACGGTTTCGTTTACGATCTGTATTTCACAAGATACGCCAAGCATACGACAAAGCTCACGCTCGAGTACGGAGAAGAATACGATATCGTCTTATGCTGCGGCGGAGACGGCACGCTGAACGAGACGGTCGAAGCCGTGATGCAGCTGCAAAAGAAACCGATCATCGGCTATATTCCGAACGGTACGACCAACGATTTTGCAAAAACGACGCGCCTGCCGAGGGCTGTCGGAGCCGCGGTCAGAATGATGGCGAACGGTAAAACGCAGTGTATGGACTGCGGCGTTATAAACGAAACGGTCGATTTCGTTTACGTCGCTTCTTTCGGCGCGTTCACGAGAGTTTCTTATACAACGCCGCAGAGGATCAAGAACTTTTTCGGCAAAAGCGCGTATCTTTTCGACGGATTGAAGAGCCTTAAGGAAATAAGACCGTATCACGCGCGCATAGTGACCGAAGATACGGTCTACGAAGACGATTTCATATTCGTTTCGGTAACGAATTCGCTTTCGGTCGGCGGAGTGATGAATCTGCCGTCCGATCTCGTCAATCTTTCGGACGGGCGTTTCGAGCTGCTTATGATAAAAAATCCGTTAGACGCGATCGAAATACCGGAGATGATACACGGCTGCGTCGATCTGAATTACGAAAACGATAATATAATACTTACCCAGGCTTCTTCCGTAAAGATCGAAATAGAGGACGGGGCGCCTTTCACAGCCGACGGCGAATACGCGGGTACGTACAAAACCGCGAATATCACGAATATAAATCCCGGCTACGAAATCCTGGTGCCGTGATGAAAAGCGCTGTCAAAGACCTTCGCGTATGCCTTCTGAAAGAGCCGTTCGGCGTACTGCCTTCCGACGTACGTTTTTCCTTTCGCCCCGTATCCGACAAAAACGAAGCGAAGCAGAGCGCGTACCGTATCGGAATATCAAAAGGGATAAATAATATAAAAGCCGGCGTTTACGAATTCGATACCGGCTTTATTTCATCGTCTGCGTGTACCGGAATAAAGGCCGACGGCGCCGAACTCAAACCGGGTACGCTTTATTATTACGCCGTCACGGTGAGATTTGACGACGGTACGGAGGCTTTTTCCGAACCGTCTTTTTTCGCGACCGCCCCGGGCGATATCAAAAACGCCCGCGCGATCCGCTGTAAGAACGATCCGCATTTCGCTTATTTCCGCCGCGATCTCGGCAAAATCGAAGCGTTCGACAAGGTCTGCCTTACGGTATGCGCCTCTTCGCCCGAACCTGCGCGCCAGTTCGTATGCACGGTAAGCGTAAACGGCGCGGAGCTCGGCGTCACGTCGTCGCGCCTCGGCAGAACGCCTGACAAAAAAACAGTTTTGTATTTCAATTCTTTCGATATCACGCGCCTCGTCAAAGGCAGCGGCAACGAGGTCACGGCGCTGTGCCGCACGGATGAAGACAAAACGTTTTACTGCTCGGTTTACGGTTTCCGGGACGACGGAACGCTTTGCCCGATAACCGATACGTCCGACGGAAAGTGGCTTTCGTACAACGCCGACAAAACCTTCAGACCCGATAATTCAATAGGCACGCATTACTACAAAGCGTACGCATCGAACGTCGACGCCGCGTATCTGCCCGAAAAAAATCCGAAGCTGTGGGAAAAGCCGGACGACGCCGGATATATCTTCGAAAAATACGTTCCGCTCCCGTCTTACACGCCTCACGTTCGGAGAAGAAGGATCGAAGCGAAAAAAGTGACGAAGCTCGAAAACGGATATCTGATAGATCTCGGGCATGAGACCGTGGGCGGGATCGAAGCGGCGTTCGACTCATTTGAGAGAACGGAGATCGAAGCGTTTTACGGCGAAGAGCAAAACGCCGACGGCTCGGTGAAATACAGAATGAACACGGGCAACGTTTATTACGAAAAATTCGCGCTCTGCACCGGTGTGAATACGGTGAAAACTCCGGATCTGATGACGTTCCGCTACGTTTTTTTCAAGAGCGAAGCAGAATTACTGTCCGTATACGGACTGCAGACGGCGGCGGATCTCGATAACGGCGAATCTTCGTTTTATTCCGATAACGCCCTGCTCAACGATATATACGCATTGACGAAGAGGTCGGTCGAGGCGACGAGCCAGGATCTTTACGTCGATTCCCAGTCGCGCGAACGCGGCGCATACGAGGGCGATATGCTCATAAATATGCTCTCGTCCTACTGCTTTTACGGCGAATACGCGATACCGCGTTTTTCGGCAGAATATATCTATACGCACAGAACGTGGCCGGCGGAGTATATCCTTCTCACTCCGGCAGCGGCTTACGCGGATTATATGTATACGGGCGATACCGGATCGCTTGAAAAGTATTACGCCATACTGAAAAACAATGATTTTTCACGGTATGAAGGAGAGTACGGACTCATACATTCCGGCAATTCGGGAAGTCAGGGCGAAAACGCCGTGCTGACAGACTGGCCGCCGTCGGAGCGCGACGGATACGATACGGCGGCGAAATACAATACCGTTCTTAACTGCGTCGCCGCGTATTCGTACGAAGCGGTTTCGCTTTGCGCCGCGGCTCTCGGCTTACGCGAAGATGAAAAAGAATACGGCGAAAAAAGCGCGAAGCTGAAAAAAGCCGTTATGAAATATCTTTACGATAAAGAAAAAGGCGCGTTCTGCGACGGCTTGTATGAGGACGGAAAACGAAGCGGTCACTTTTCTCAGCACGCGTCGGCTTACGCTCTGTTCTGCGGCGTGTGCACGAAGACCGCCGCGAAAAAAGCCGCAGACTTCATAAAAAAGCAGGGAAAGATAAAAACGAGCGTTTACGGCGCTTTCTTCCTGCTTGCAGGTCTATACGAAAACGGCTTCGGCGGCACGGCGAACGAGCTGCTTCTCGATAACGACGTAAGCGAGGGCGCGAGAACGTGGGCGTATATGATCCGTAAGCTCGGCGCGACCTTGACCGCCGAGGCGTGGAACGCGAAAAACAAGCCGAACATGACGTTTTCACACCCGTGGGCGACGGCTCCCGCTTACTGTATCACCGCCGGGATATTCGGAATAAAGCCGCTTTCGCCCGGTTTTGAGAGATTTTCGGTGAAATTTCAGAGAAAAGGTCTGAGGCGCGCCGGGATATCGGTCCCGACCGTGCGCGGAACGGTATCCGCTTCTTTTGACGGAAGCGCTTATACCGTGACCGTGCCGACGGGCTGTACCGCGCTCGTCTCCATCCGGGCGGCGCGCGGAAAAAGACTTTACCGTAACGGCGCCTTATGCGCCGACCCCGTGAACGGCGATCACGTTTCGGAATGCGGAAGCGGAACGCACGAATTCAGGTTCGGTTTATAAGAAAGCGCGGATAAAAGGCGCTTTGCGTTTTTGTGCTCTATAAGCTCGAGTTCTTCACCGCTTATACCGCAGACCGAAAGAAACGCCGATATCAGAGACGGCGGACACCACGGCATATCGGAACCGAAGAGGATCCTATCCGCTTTATGTTCCGATATTATTTTTTTCGCGGTTTTTACGGAAACGTCGAAAACGCACGCCGCCGTATCGAAATATACCTGCTTTCCGCAAAGCTCCTCCGCCGCCGCGTTCCATTTGCGGATACCGGCGAGATGCGAAAAAATGAGAGTCGCGCCGCGATATCTGTCAGCCACGGTGCAGAGCCGCTCAGGCGTGCAGTAAAGGTATTCTGAAAAATGCGAGCCGCCGCATCTCACGCTCACGGCGAGACCCGTCACGGCGGCTTTCTCGAAAACGGGGTGAAGACGTCTGCCGTCGGCAGGAGCGCGAAGCCGCTCGGGATCGATACTGACTCCGGCGTAGCCGCGGCTTTTTATTTTATCTGCCGCGCATACGAAGCTTTCCGGATCGCAGACGGGAAAAAACGGTACGGAGCCGCCCTCATAAGGCGCCGCGCAGTTCATCACGGCGAAGGCGCCGACGCCGCAAAGCTTTGCTTTTTTTGACAGATCGGCGTACGTACCGTCGGAAAAGGGCAGGGATTTTTCTTTTTTTGCCGTTTCATAAAGCTCTTCTTCCGGGCAAAGCCGGCAATGAAAGTCGGTTATCATATTTTTTGATCCTTTCTTTTTTTGAAATATATGAAAAAATCATAAAAATTATCACGCCGTCTATTGATTTATTGTGCGTTTTATGATAAAATAACCGTCAGAATACTCGGAGGTGTGATATGAAGAGATTTTTGTCGGCATTTCTTGTTATGCTGATGCTTTTTTCCGTCGCGGCGTGCGATACGCCGCCGTCTGCGGATACGAACGCCGCCACTGAGGCGGATACGCAGGGACGCGCAACTGAACAAATAACCGAAAAGGAGACTGAAAACATGACTGAAGCGGTCACCGAAGAACAGATCGTTGACGAAGACCCCGTTTTCTTTGAGAAAGCGGATCGCGATCCGTTCGATCCTGAAAGCGCCGACGTTTCGGGTGCGGAATGGGTGAAAACCATAGAAAACGCAAACGGACTCGCAGACGGTGTGCAGGGCAGATTCACGGATGCGGACAGATCTGAATTTCAGATATTCAACAATACGTCTTCTCTCCGTTACGGTCTGACCGAAACCGGGAAAAAACTGGTCACGGGACTGTATAACGCGAACGGAGCGCCGTATTTTGAGAATACGATGGACGCGTACGTAATAAACTCCGCCGGCACGAAATTCAGCGGAGCGTATTCTTACGCGGCCGCAAGGATGAACAGCAACCGTATCGGTTATTACTATTACGATTTCCGCTTCCGCGATCAGGATCTTGCCGATCCGGACGCGGTCAGCGCGGAAGGCGCGTATTACGATATAATCGCAAAAGGCAAGGGCTGGGGCAGCAACGACGTCACCAAGTTTTCCAACAAACGCGGAGTGATCAGCTATAACGTCAAGTCTGTGCTCGACCCGTACGTTTTCGCAAGCGTGGATTACTCGGCGGAAGAATTCGACGCGGTAAAGATCACCATCAACGCCGAATACTCGACCGTTGCTTATCTTTATCTGATAGCCGGATCCGCGAAGGATTACAACCAGCCTCAGATGATAGCCTGCAGATTTCTGCCGGGCAAAAAGAGCACCGTCGTCGTTCCGCTTTCGTCTCTGCCCGATTATACCGGCAGAGTCAAAGGCTTCCGTTTGGACTGCGGAGTGCAGGGCGGAGAGCACGTTGAGATAACGGAGATAAAAGCGATCAGGTGCAGAGATCTGTCCGTTCCTCTCGCACTCGAACGTATTTTCCATACCTACCCCGATAAAATGCACGACGTTGTCCGCATAGTCGCCACTGACGATTACGAAAACGGCGGCAGATTCGAAACGGAGACAGTCATACCCGCTGACACGGTAAGAAAATTCATACTCAAAAACGCGCAGGGCGAAGTATCCGAGCTTGAAGGCTTTGACTTTTCAACGACCGAATACGTCGGATTCGACGTCAAAGGCGCCGGCGTATTCGGCATAATCATGCCGGACGCCAAAAATAACGGATATATAAACGTCACGCAAAAAGACGGCAATTACGTCATAATCCGCGGTATCGAAATAACGAAAACGATCAGAAAAGGCGAGGACGTTCAGTTCGGACACAGGATATACACGTCTTCCTCTCATCAGTTCAACGATCTGAGGAAAGAAGCGTTTATCGAAAGAAATCCGCTTACCGATATCTACGTTCAGGACGTTGACAACGCCAAATACTTAGGCTACGACGCGCTGGCGGGCTGCTACGGATTCGGCGTGAGAGCGATAGAATTCGACCAGGCTATGTACAGACAGCCCGATAAGCATTTCAACGTGAACACTACCGTAAGAGGCGACGGCGTCGTCGACAGAACGATATATATCAGGACGGCTGAAAACGCCTCCACGCGCAGAGGCAGACTGGAGTGCGCGGCGATACTCGACGAAGAAAGCCGCATGCTTCCGATACCGCTTGAAGTGGGCAAGAACTTCGACGGCGAAAACGAAGAGCCGCTTTACTATCCGGAAAAAGGAACGGGCAGAGCGGCGTTCGGCGAGGTGTACGCGCCCATCACCGTCGGAAAGGACGAATGCAAGCGCTATACCGTTTTACATCTTTATCAGAACTGGGGCAAATACCCGCTCAAACAGATATCGTTCATCGCTTTCCATATCCCGTACTATCATCTTTCGGTCGGCGTTACGGAGACGAACTGCATCACGCCTTATTACGTTTACGGCAAGGACGCGTGGGTGCTGCCCGATTTCCGCGCCAATTCCGCGCCGCTTTGGGATAACGGCAGAGGCACTCAGCACACGAGCATCGGCAGACTCTATTTCCTGCAGTATAAGGACGCGGACGGAGTAAACAACAAATCCGAATCGCAGCATGCGGATATAGCCTCGTCCGGACCCGTCTACGCGGATATAAATACGGAATATCTGTCTGACGACGGCAGGATCAAAGCCTCGTACAGACATACCGAAATGGCGCAGACCGATGAAAACAGAACGTTTTATCACATAAAGCTCGAAGTCCTCGACGACGTAAAGATCAAAGACTTCAAAAAAGATTTCTCTTTCTTCTCGTTCGACAGCTATACCGTACTGTTCTCAAAGATGGGCTATCTTGACGAAAACGGCGGACAGATCACCGAAGATACGAAAGAGCAGGAAAGAATAATAAAGCTCGGTAAAGAATACCCGTATATCGATTACTACGGCGGCAATCTGAAAGAATCCGTCAACTTCGCGCTCATTATAAAAGGCAGCGATATCACCGTAGGCGGCAAGAAATACGACGGCAATTTCGTCGTAAGGGATAAATGCGACGGAGTGGTCAACTATGCCGCTCTCACGCTCGATCTCGGAAACGTTACGCTCAAAAAAGGCGATATCCTCGAGATAGACATGATACTGCTCCCGTGGGGTTATTCGACGAGCAAAGACGATTCGAACGTCAGAGGCGTAAGGGAAGACAGCTGCGTCGATCCGTATAAGATCACGGTCATCGAAGGCGAAGCGTACGCGGACAGCGTCATTCCGTCCGTACGCGCGAAAAACAATACGGCGAAATTCACGATCTCCGGCGGCAGGAGCACGGCGGCGGTAAGGATATACGGCTTCACCGATTACAAAAAGCCGGATATAAAATTCAAAGCTGACGGCAAGGATACCGACATAGAGCTCGCCGGACCGAACGGCTACGACGGCTATCAGGTCAACCGCGACGAAGACGGAACGTATTCGTTCTCGTTCAACGTTGATATGAATAAAGCAAACGAATACGAAATAACGGTAATACAGTAAAAAAGCGTTCCGGCCGTGACCTGTCAGATCGTCAGATCACGGTCGTTTCCGCGAGGAGGAGATATATGATAAAGAAAATCACAGCAGCGCTGATCCTTTCCGTCGTGCTTCTCGGCGCCGTCGCGTGCGATACCGGGCGCCCTTCCGTAACGACTGAGAACGGCACGGTAAAAGAAACGGAAAAAACTACGGAAAAACAAACGGAGGTGACAGAAGAAATGACCGAAGCGATAACGGAAGAGACCGTGATCGACGAAGACCCCGTGTTCTACGAAAAGAAGGACCGCGATCCGGCAGATCCGAAAACTGTCGATTATTCCGGCGCCGACTGGGCTTCGACGATAGCCACAGCGAATGAACGCGCCGACGGCGTGCAGGGTAAATTTACCGACGCAAAAAGGAAAAAATTCCTCGTTTCAAATCAGACGTCGTCGCTTTTGTACGATCTTACGACCGCCGGCAAAAAGCAGATAGAAGGTCTGTATAATAAAGACGGCAAGGCGTATTTCAACGACAGTATGGATACGTATTTCGTTTTGCCGGACGGTACGAAATTCAGCGCGGCGTATTCGGACGAATCGGCGCGTATGAACAGCCACAGGATCGGCTATTACTATTACGATTTCCGCTTCTGCGGTCAGGGATTCATGAATCCCGATGCGCTGAAAGTCGACGGTGACGTTACGGATTATTACGATATAATCAGAAAATCCGGAACGTGGAGCGGTCACGACGTTAACCAGATAAAGAAAAAGGACGGGGTGCTTTCCTTCAAGGTCACCTCAGCCGAAGACCCGTATCTCGGCGCATACGTCAACTTCTCTGCCGAAGAATTCGACGCGGTGCAGATAACGATAAAATCCGAGAATACGACTTCCGGAACGTTTTATATAGCCGCCGGATCGCAGACATACTTCAACAGCGAACAGCATACGAGCTTCCGTTTCGACGCGGGAGACTGGTGCACCGTCGTAGTACCGCTCTCCGTGATGCCGGATTATACGGGCAAAGTTACCGCGTTCAGGATCGACTGCGGCGAACAGGCGGGAGAGATCATAGAGGTCAAAGAGCTCAAGGCGATCAAACGCGGCGAAGCGAGCGTACCGTTTGCTCTCGAACACATATTCCACACTTATTCGGATAAAATGCACGAGGTCGTGCGCGTCGTCGCCGTAGCCGATTACGACAAGGGCGGCAGACTTGAAAATTCCGTCGTCATACCTGCGGATACGGTGAGAAAATTCGTTCTCAAAAACGCGCAGGGCGAGACGTCCGAGCTTGACGGATTTGATTTTTCGACTGCCGAATACGTCGGCTTTGATATCAAAGGCGTCGGAATATACGGTATCATAATGCCGTCACTTGAAAACAACGGCGACCTCAAAGTCGAGTATAAAGACGGCAACTATATAATAAAGCACGGTATAGACATAACGAAGGAGATCAAAAAAGGCAAGGATCTGTATTTCGGACACAGGATATACACGACCGATTCGCATCAGTTCAACGAATTGAGAAAAGAAGCGTATATCGAAAGAAATCCGCTTACCGACGTCTTTATAGCCGAGGCGGCTGACGGAGCGAAATTCGCCGGTTACGACGCGCTTTGCGGAACGTATAAATTCACGGTCAACCCGTCGGACTTCAACAAAGCGTATTACAGAGAACCGGACAAACATTATAAGATAAACGCGCTGTTCTGCGGCGACGGCGTTGCCGACAGAACGGTATATATCAGAACGTGGGAAAGACAGGGGCAGCTCGAATGCTCCGCGATCCTCGACGAAAACGGGTCGCTTTTGCCCATACCGCTTGAAGTCGGCAAGAACTTCCAGGGCGAAAAGGAAGAACCGCTCTTCGACCCCGCCGATACGGCTTACGGCGAGGTTTACGTGCCGATAACGGTCGGTAAAGACGAAAACAAGCGCTTTACGCTTTTGCATCTTTATCAGAACTGGGGCAAGTTCCCGCTGAAACAGCTTTCATTCATAGCTTTCCATATACCGTACTATCACCTTTCGGTGGGCGTTACGGAAAGCAACTGCATAGCCCCGTATTTCGTATACGGCAAGGACGGCTGGACTCTGCCCGATTTCAGAGCAAACTCGGCTCCGCTCTGGCCCAATCAGCCTCAGCATACGAGCGCCGGCAGACTCTATTTCTTACAGTATGAGGACGCGGACGGAAACGGTTATAAATCCGAATCGCAGTGCGCCGACATAGCCTCGTACGGTCCGGTTTACGCGGATATAAATATGGAATATCTGTCCGACGACGGCAGGATAAAAGCCGAATACAGACATATGGAGATGCCGCAGACGGACGAAACGCGCACGTACTACCGGATCCGTCTTACGGTGCTCGACGATATCGAGATTAACGATTTCAGATCGGATTTCTCGTTCTTCACCTTCGACGGCAGAGGCGTGACCTACAGAGCGGTCGGCTGGCTCGACGAAAACGGAGAGATGAAGACCGAAAAGCTGAGCAAGGCGTACGACACGCGCTTCATAAAGCTCGGCAAGGAATATCCTTACTACGACTATTTCATCGGAAACGTGACCAATTCCGTAAACTTCGCGCTCATAGTCAAAAACAGCGACATAACGATCGGCGGCAAAAAATACGACGGGAATTTCATTTTCAGAGATAAATACGACGAAGTGCTGAACTACGGTTCTCTCACGCT
>CACYEW010000273.1 GCA_902773455.1 uncultured Ruminococcus sp. | reverse complement strand
TTCGGAGGCTCTGCCGGCAGCGCTTTCGTTTTCGGGCGGGGCGATGATCGCCGTCGTATGTTCGGAGCTGATACCCGAAGCGTTTTCTGGCAATAAACGAGCCGCAGAGGTCGGGATTCTCTCCGGATTCATCGTTATGATGGCGCTCGACGTCGCTCTCGGCTGAAAAATATATTAAATAAATATTACCAAACTGTAAAATATGACTTTTGATACGACAAATTTTGCGTTAGGTATTGATTATTTTTAAAACATATTATATAATGAGATCACCTCGAAAGTGGCATTAAAGTTAATCGCTCAACCACCAAAAAATCACCGCTTGTGGATAAAAGTGTGGAGAATGTGGATAACTCAACGGGGAATAAGAACGGAAGTGGAGGTAACAGACCGTGTTTTTGGGTGAATTTAATCATACAGTTGATAACAAAGGCAGAGTGTTTGTCCCCGCCTGCTACCGCGATCAGCTCGTCGGCAAGTTTTACGTGTCAAGAACCGAAGACAAATGCGTAAAACTCTACTCGAAAGCGGAATGGGATAAGTTCTGCGAGAGATTCGAAAACATCCCCGGCGACAAAAACACGAAGTCGAGCCGTTTCATCTTCCGTTTCGCATACGAGGTGGAGCTCGATACGAGCGGCAGACTGCTGATCCCCGAAAAGCTTCGTACTCACGCCGAGATAAAAAAAGACGTCGTGATCATCGGCAGAAACACTCTGGCTGAAATCTGGGATAAAGACCTCTTTGATAAATACGTCGAATCCGAAGACAAGGAAGAGATCATGGAATACATCAACGAGGCAGGTATCCCGACATAATGAAAAACACATCGGCAGCGGACTTTTCGCACTATTCCGTTCTGCTTGAAGAAACCGTAAAAGCGCTGAACGTCATCCCGGACGGTAGCTATTGCGATCTCACCCTCGGCGGCGGCGGTCACAGCGAGCGGATAGCGAAAGAACTAACGTCCGGCAGACTGATATGCTTCGACGCCGACGCTACTGCGATCGAGGCTTCGAAAATAAGACTCGAAAAGTATAAAGACAAAATAACGTTCGTACACAGTTTCAACGACAAGGTCGACGCGGCGCTCGATCAGCTCGGTATAGAACGTATAAACGGCGCCGTCGCCGATCTCGGCGTATCGTCCTTTCAGCTCGACTGCACGGAGCGCGGTTTTTCGTATATGAACGACGCGAAACTCGATATGCGTTTCGATACGACGGCGGAGCTTTCGGCGTACGACGTGGTGAATTACAAAAGCGAAGAAGAATTAAAGAGAATAATATATATATACGGAGAAGAAAACTTCGCTCCGCAGATAGCGAGAAACATCTGCAGAGCGCGTGCGGACAAGCCGATAGAAACGACGTTTCAGCTCGTTGACATCATCAAAGCGTCCATGCCGGCGAAGGCGAAGCAGGGAGGGCATCATCCCGCCAAGCGCACCTTCCAGGCGATACGCATAGCGGTCAACGGCGAGCTTGACAATCTTCCCGTAATGCTTGAAAAAGTGATAGACAGACTCGCTTCCGGCGGACGTTTCGCGGTGATAACCTTCCATTCACTCGAAGACAGGATCGTCAAAAACGTTTTCGCGGAAGCGGCAAAGGGGTGTACCTGCCCTCCGTCGTTTCCGATCTGCGTGTGCGGACACCGCGAAAAAGTGAGGATAATAACGAAAAAACCGATACTCCCCTCGGAAACGGAGCTTGAAGAAAACCCGCGGAGCAGAAGCGCAAAGCTCCGCGTATGTTAAAAAATATAGGTGAGCAAAATGACGAACGCACTCAAACCGATCAGCGAAAAGAAACTGCAGAGAGCCGAAGCGAACGCGAAAGACACGTCGCAGATGCCCGTATGCAGGATATACGATACATATACGACCAAGGCGGAAGCTGAAACGAAAAAGATCCCGTACGGCGAGATCATAATCATCTGCATCGTTACGATCATGGCGCTTTTCGTCACGTACCTGAGCGTCAGGATAAACGAGATAAACACGGAGATATCGTCTCTCAACTCGAGCCTTGCCGAGATAAGAGAAAAGACAGCGGAAGCGAAAGCCGAGCTTGCGGATAAAAAGGATATCACGGAAATCCGCAAAGCCGCCGAAGCGCTCGGTATGGTAAGAGCCGAAACGCTGCCTTCTCACTACGTTTCGGTCGAAAGCGAAGACGAGATAGTGCTTTTTGAGGACGGTTCGGAAGACGAAGAAATATCGTTTCTTTCTCTGATGTCGGCTTTAAGAGACAGCATAAACTCATTTATAGAATATTTAAGGTAAGATAAGAATATAGTGGAACGGGTAAGGGCAGAGTTCTGTCCGGAAAAACGGGCTCTCGCCTAATAAGCGTCAGCCCGAATTTGATTTACGGAGAAAATATGGCAGAGATTAAACCGAGAAGAGTACACTGGCGCGAGATAATCACCGTGTTTTTGTTCGTCGCCGTGGCAGGCGTGGCGATATGCCGCCTGTTTTATATGCAGATCGTATCGTACGATGAATACCGCTCCAAAACGGACGGCAGCATAGCGTCGGAAACGACCGTAACGGCTTCGCGCGGACTCATAACCGACAGGTACGGAGTCGTTCTCGCCGACAACAAGACCGTTGAAAGAGTGTTCATTTCGCCTGCCGATATGGCGAACGAATCGGAACGTAAGCTCGTTGCGGAAAATCTTTCGAGGATACTCGGCGTCGATTACGAAACGGTCTACGAAAAGACTCAGAAGGTCAAGAGAAAAGACGAAACGGTAAAGAAAAACGTCGACAAGACCGAGGCGGATATGGTCCGCGCGTTCATCAATCAGTACGGTCTCGAATCTGTCCATCTCGTCACGTCTTCAACTCGTTATTATCCGTTCGGAAATCTTCTTTCCCACGTTCTCGGCTTTACCGGCAGCGACAATCAGGGCCTGTACGGTATCGAATATCAGTATAACGAATATCTGACCGGCGTGAACGGCAAGATAATCAACGCAAAAAACGGCATCGGTCAGGATATGCCGTACGATTACAAAAGATACATAGAGCCGCAGAACGGCTACACCATCGAGCTTACGATAGATTACAGCATTCAGGCGATACTCGAAAAATATCTTGAGGAATGCCTTGAAGAATCCGGAGCGGACAACAGGGTGGCGGGCGTCGTTATGGATCCTTCCACCGGCGCGATACTCGCAATGGCGACCAAGCCCGATTTCGACTGCAACGATCCGTATACGCTCAATTCAATAGCTCAGGCAAAACTCGATTCCGCGGGGCTCGAAAAAGGCTCGGAGGAATATCTCAAATACAATACTCAGCTCCTTATGGAGATGTGGAAGAACAAAGTCATAAACGATACGTACGAACCCGGTTCGACCTTCAAACCGCTCACCTGCTCGATCGCGCTTGAAGAGAAGCTCGTTACGAGATCGACGGCGTTCTACTGCCCCGGCTACCACGACGTACCGGGTTACGGCAAGGTGCATTGTTTTAAAAGATCCGGTCACGGTCCCATGACGTTCGAACTCGGGCTTCAGCAGTCGTGCAACCCCGTTCTGATGATGACCGCGGAGCGTATAGGCGAAGATATGTTCTACGACTATTACGAAGCCTACGGTTATACCGGTCTGACCGGTATAGATCTGCCGGGCGAAGCGGCGGGCATCTACCATAAAGAAAGCGATTTCAATAACGTCGAGCTTGCCGTATATTCGTTCGGTCAGACCTTCAAGACCACGGCGATACAGCAGCTTACGGCCGTCTCGTCGCTCGGAAACGACGGCAATCTCGTAACGCCGCATATCGTCAACCGCGTGCTTGACGGCGAAGGCAACGTCGTTTTCAACTACGATACTAAAATAAAACGTCAGGTCGTTTCCTCAAGTACGGCCGCTGAAATAATGGATATACTCGAAAAGGGCGTTACGAACAAACTCGGTTCGTCAAACGCCGGCGTATCGGGATATAAAGTCGCCGCCAAAACGGGCACGAGTGAAAAAAGAGACAAACCCGACAAAAACGGCGAATACTCTCTGCGCGTAGCCTCTTGCATATCGATGGCTCCGGCGGACGATCCGGCGGTCTCGATGATCGTCATAGTCGACGAGCCGACGCTCTCCCGTGAAGAGGGCTCGATGATCGCCGCCCCGTATAACAGCAAGATAATGTCCGAGGTGCTCCCCTATCTCGGAATAATGCCGTCGTATTCGCAAGACGAAGAGAAATACAGAAGCGTTTCCATCGGAAATTACGTAAATCTTTCCGTTTCCGACGCGGAAAAATCGCTTGAAAACATAGGAGTCAAATACACGGTCATAGGCGACGGCAAAACGATAACGTCGCAGATGCCGGCGTCCGGCTCGGAGATCACGGTAAGCTCGTCGACGGTATTGCTTTACGCAGGCGAAAGCAGCGTCAAAAAGATATCGGTACCGGATCTCGCAGGCAAGAGCATAAGCGAATGCACCGAGCTGCTCAAGGGCAGAGGATTGAACATAAACATCACGGGAAGTATTTCGTCAAGCTCGTGCTACGCCGTAAAACAGTATCCCGAGGCGGGAACGTCGGCTCCCGAGGGCACCGTTGTCACGGTCGAATTCAGAATAACCGAATCGATCCAGTAAATCCATATAAAGAGGTCATATTTGAAACTGAGACAGCTTCTTTCCGGAGTTGAGACGGCGTATATGAACGCCGATCCCGACGCCGAGGTAAAGGACGTTGTAAATCATTCGGATAAGGCTGAAAAAGGTACCGTATTCGCCGCTTTGTGCGGCGAACGCGAAGACGGTTACGGATATATAAAGAAAGCGCTCGAGCGCGGATGTGAACTGATATTGTGCGACAGGATGCCGTATCTGCCGTGCGGATATATTGTCGCCGCGAACGCTCACAAGGCGTACGCTCATATGTGCGCCGCGCTCAGATGCGATCCGCAGAGCAGACTGAAAATGTTCGCCGTGACGGGTACGAACGGAAAAACGACCGTTACGCATATGCTCCGTCATATTTTCGGCAAAGCATACGGTGACGAAAAGACCGCGCTCATAGGCGGCGTGAACGACTATATATGCGGCAGCGTAAGAGAGTCGGATATGACGACTCCGGATCCGCACGAGCTGTACCGGCTTCTTGCCGACGCTGTATGCGCGGGCGGAGAATACACGTTTCTCGAAGCCTCCTCACACGCGCTCGATTACGAAAAGCTCGATCCGTGCAGGTTCGAGGTCGGGATCTTCACGAATCTCACCGAGGATCATCTCGATCATCACGGCACGATGGAATCGTATTTCGAATCGAAGCAAAAGCTGATACCGCTCTGCAAAACGGTGCTCGCAAATAACGATAACGAATATACGAAAACTCTGAGGTGCCTGAAATTCTCGCTTTATGAAGGAGATTTCGTCGCCTCCGACGTTATTCCGGAGCGGGACGGTTCAAGGTTCATCTATAATAAAAATACCGAGATCATACTGAAAACTCCCGGTCTGTTCAACGTTTATAACGCTTTATGCGCCGTTGCGGCGGCTGAAATATCGGGCGTTGCGCCCGAAGCTTCCGCGTCCGCTCTTCTCGATTTCAAGGGCGCAGAGGGCAGATACGAACGGATCGCGTGCATAAACGGCGCCGACGTCATAATCGATTACGCCCATACGCCGGACGCGCTCCTTTCGGCGCTTTGCACGGCGAAACGTACGTGCGAGGGCTCCTTGTGGTGCGTGTTCGGATGCGGCGGAGACCGCGATCCGGAAAAACGCCCCGTAATGGGAAGGATCGCTTCGGAGTACGCCGACTGTACCGTCGTCACATCCGACAACAGCCGAAGCGAGGATCCGCTGAAGATCATCGAAAGCATAATGCAGGGCTTCGATAAAGAAAAACGTTACGCCGTGATCCCCGACAGAAGAGAAGCGATACTGTACGCTCTTGAAAATACCGGCAAAGGCGACGTCGTTCTTCTTGCGGGCAAAGGGCATGAAAAATACGAAATCGATTCGAACGGAAAACGTCCGTTTTCCGAAAAGGATATAATAAAAGAATTCAACTGTAAAGGAACTTTGTGAAATGACTCTTACGGTCAAAGAGATAGCCGGGCTCTGCGGCGGCGCCGTATACGGCGATGAAAACGCCGTCGTGACGAACGTCGTCACGGATTCGAGATGCGCGGTGAAGGGAAGCATGTTCGTCGCGCTGAGGGGCGAGAGAACGGACGGAAACAAATATATCGAGTCCGCGATAGATCTCGGAGCGGCGTGCGTACTGTCCGAACGTAAAGCCGGAAACGG
>CACYEW010000272.1 GCA_902773455.1 uncultured Ruminococcus sp. | reverse complement strand
GCGTCAGCCGAATATAACTGCGAAGCAATATAACTCGCCGCAGGCGAATAGAGTTGAAAAATCCACGCTGAAGCGTGGATTTTTCTGGCAGGGGCAGAAGGACTTGAACCCACGACACCCAGTTTTGGAGACTGGTGTTCTACCGACTGAACTATACCCCTATGAAAAACTCAAAACCGGTGAGGTTTTGAGCTTTTGTTTGTGGTGGGCCTTCAGGGACTCGAACCCCGGACCGACCGGTTATGAGCCGGTTGCTCTAACCAACTGAGCTAAAAGCCCGTAACTCAAATTAGCTTATCTAATATATCACAATAATTCGTGTATGTCAAGATGTTTTTCAAAAATTTTTCAGTTTTTTTCGTAAGTAAATACGGCGAAAGCGGCGGTGACGGTCATACGGTCCTTTGCAAAGAGCTTTTGTCTGTCCGTTTCCGACGTTTTATGGGCGTACGGCGTCATTTCGAACAGATCCGAGATCGCGGCGTTATCGAGATCCATACCGTATCGAAGCTCCGTTTTGTCGAGCAGGGAAAAGCCCTCTATAATATCGCTTTTCATTTCCTTTACTCTCGGCGTATCGTAAACGGCGGCTTTCATCTCGTAAAGATGCTCCGGCAGAGGCGCGGCGAGTATAAGCCTGCCGCCTGATCTCAGCACGCGCAGGACCTCTTCTTTACAAAACGGAGAGAAAATATTCACGGCGCACCCGAAAAAGCCGTCTTCGTACGGCGTTTCATACGCGCTTGCGACGCAGATCTCCAGACCGCCGAGCTTTGCCGCTTTTTCAGCGGCTTTTTTCGAGACGTCAAAGCCGCAGACGTCGCAGTCGGGCAGAGCGTTTTTTATGTTTTTCGTATAATAACCTTCTCCGCAGCCGATATCGAGCAGAGCGTCGGGCGAAGCCTCCCTGCATTTTTCGACGACAAGACCGCGCAGAGGCGAATAATATCCGCGGTTAAGAAACCTGCGGCGGCAGAGTATCATATCGGTATCGTCGCCGTGATTTTTGCCCGATCCCGTCAGCAGATTGACGTAGCCGGATGACGAAACGTCAAAATTATGTCGGTTTTTGCAGATATAACTTTTGCCGGATAAAACGAGTTTTTCGCGGCATACGGGACAAATATACATAATAAATCCTTGACAAATACTGTTTTGTATGATAAAATCGATCTATCAATTATAAGAAGGTGCGCTATGGGAATTTTCAGCAACCAATACGTAAATCGGGCGAACAATCAGTCGCCGGGAAACCTGCTCCTCGCGCAGTACAGAGGCGCAAGGACTCAGCTGCTTTTTGCGATCATTTTCACGGCGGTCAACGTCGGAACGCTTCTTTTGAACGTAAACTTTTATTTTCTTTTCTCTCTGACCGTTCCGTATTACCTCGTCGTATTCGGCGCGGTAATCACGCAGCAGACCGCGCTCAACGCGTTTCTCATACTCGGCGCGATCGCGGCGGTCGTGATATTCGCCGTGTACGTGATCCTTTATATCCTCTCGAAGAGAAAACCGGGAGCTCTGACGGCGGCGCTCGTACTGTTCATAATCGACTCGCTCGCGGTGATCGGCATCCTCATTATCGAGATAATGAATCCCTCAAACGGCATAAGCTCGCTGTTTGACGCTGCGATTCACGCGCTGATCCTGTTCTGGCTGATCCGCGGCTTTTCGGCGGCGAAAAAGCTCAAAGCGCTCGGCATCAGCGTAGATACGCAGATGATACCCAACGCCGTAAACACCGCGCCTGCCGGCATGCCCGCGGAGCAGACGCAGCCCGGGACTTTCGAGGCGGCGCCTGAAGAGAACGTAAAGAAGACCGTCTGCCCGTACTGCGGAACAGAGCTCGAAGCCGGAGCGTCGTTCTGCCAAAGCTGCGGAGCGAAGCTTGAGCCCGAAGAGCAGGTAAGAGAACAGGACGAAGAACCGGATAACGAGACCGTGCCGGAAGAGCCTGAATTCAAAACGGAGCCGATCGGACCGTGGGACGGTCAGGGGACCGTAAGGATCGCCGCGATATATAACGGCGTCGAAGTGAAAGCCACGAGAAAATTCAGCTGTACCGAGCTGATAATCGACGGCAAGGTATACGATACGTTCGACAAGATAATCGAGGTGCAGTACACTCTCGCCGCTGTTGTGAACGGAGTAAAATATATCTACGCACAGGACGGATTCGGGCACGCCGTGCTTACCGCCGACGGCGTTACCCTTGCGACGGCGAACGTGATTTAACGTCAATATGATCGGGGCTTTCGCAGTTTATCTGCGAAAACCCCTTTTTCTTTTCAAAAAGATCTGTTTTGACTGATCCTGCCGCTTAATCGGGAATAAGGACCATGGCCTGGACTCTGTAGCCGTAGCGTTCGCCGCTCGTCTGCTCAAAGCCGTTTACGAAATACTCGCAGCCATCGAGAGGATACATCGCCCAGATGCCGATATGCGACGACAGGCCGGTGAATACCCAGAGGTACGTCGAATAACCGAATCCGTCCCTATTGTCGAAGATCACGGTGCATTCGGTGTTGTCGACCCAGTTTTCGAACGTTTCCGAATATAGCGGGGTGTTCATGAGAGTGGTGTCGTAATCGGAATCCCATTTGTAGACGTCGACTCTGAAGGCCGCTTCGCCGTTGTCGGCGTCGCTCCAGTTCGGGCAGGATTCGAAGAACAGACCGGTGAGACGTACGCCGTCCTCAAGCGAGAATTTGCAGGCGAGCTCCTGATTGTCGCCGCCCTGCATGGCAAAATGATCCTCCGGACCGTTGCCCATCTCGTACAGATCGATCATGTCTTCGTAATAGGCGGATAAATCGACGGTCTCGGCGGGCGGCGCTTCGGTCGGCGCTTCTTCCTGGGGGGACGCGGCTTCTTCCACGGCGGCAGGCACCGTTTCGTCCGTGATCTCTTCAGCGCCCGCAGGCAGCCAG
>CACYEW010000271.1 GCA_902773455.1 uncultured Ruminococcus sp. | reverse complement strand
TCTTTTGCGTTTTTATACATCATGTCGTAAACGTCTTCTTTCGTGCAGCCGAGCGTCTTGCAGGCGCGTTTGAAAGCGAGAAGCTCCTCGTAGCAGAAGAACGTTATCTTTCCGGCTTCCTCCGGGCTTACCTCGCGCAGATGTCTGTCCTGGCTCGGGTCGCCGTAAAGTCCCGGCGGTATAAGATTTATATACGTTCCGTTTTCTTCTATCCTGTGCGTTCTCATACGCAGTATCGGCATATCGGTGCCGAACATAACGCGCTTCGGTCCGGCGTGGCGTATGACCTCGGTTATCGCGTATTCACAGCAGTTCGCCGTAAAATCGTACATAAGGTCCGGAGCCTTGTAAAGGTAGTCGGTGAAAGCGTTGCCGACGTCGCCGTGAGTATAGGCGCGGCCCACGTGGGCGATTATGAGACGGATATTCGGAAATTCAGCCTTTATCTCAAGTATCTGTTCGAGATTTACCGGATCATTCAGTCTGCCGTTTCTCGGTATATGGAGCATGACCGCGGCGCCGAGCTCGTCCATACGTTTAAGCTGTTCTTTCGGGAAAAAGTCGAATATCCTGATTTCCGCCTCGGGTATGTAGGAAGGCGAAAGGCTCAGATACGATTTTATACCGAGAAAACCGCCCTGCCGTATCATTGCCTCGACCTCGTCGGGGCTCTGCTTCGGGTGACTGTAATAAAGCGCCGGCCAGCCGCTTTTTTTGGAGCATTCCGATACGTATTCGTTGTTTTTTCTTCCGCTTTCGATACTGTGCACCTCGCTCGTAAACATCAGAGCGGATACCTCCTTGCCGGGAAACATGAGTCTGTAGGTCTCCTGAAGATCCTCCAGACTGTTGTCTTTGGCGACGAGCTTAGGCCATAAGACCATCCTCATATCCTCGTTCTCCGGCAAAGGTTCGGTAAGGGAGTCGAGCCAGACGTGAGTATGCACGTCGAGTATTTTATCCGGCAGAAAATCTCTTAATTCTTCTTCATAGATCCGCTTATCGTTAGCGGTCACTTCAAATAATGCCATTCGATCATCTCCGCATCTTTTTTTTGCATTATATCACAGATTTTCGCGAATGTAAACACCTATAAGTAAATATCTTCTTAATCATTTTAACAAAAAGCGTCCGCACGGGACGCTTTTGATCATTTTTTGTTTTTCTCTTTTTCTTTTGCTCGCTTGTCGTTTATTATCTTCATATGCTCTTCGGTTATCAGCTCGACGTTGTTTTCCTTCGCCCAGCTCACGCAGCCCTTCAGCACGAGCGGCAGAAACACTCTCGGTACGCCGAGAACGGTTTTGAGCGCCTCGTCGGTGAATTTGACCTTGTCGTCGACTCTGTCGGCGGCGTATCTGACCGATTCGAGAGTCGCCTGACGTACCTGTAAAAGCTCCGCTCTCATACGCGTTTTTCTGTGGAACCAGAAGTTTTTGGAGTCGCGGTAGCCGTAGTCGACCGGCAGAGGAGGGAAGTCTTTTGCCCTGACGCCGTTTATTATCGCGTCGCTGTATTTCTTTTTCATAAGTATCTTATCGACCCGGAGGATGAAATGAGCGCCGAATTTGCTCGTTATACCGTTGAAATCGTGATACGGCGGTTCGTAGCCGTTCAGCTGACCGGGCAGATCCTTATCGGCTCCGTCGAGCTCTCTCATCCACGTGCATTCTATGACCTCGATCGCGTCGGTAAGCACCTCGGGGCGCTTTTCGCCGGTCTCTTCTTCGATAAGGCTCTTTTCGCGCCTGAAATTACATTTCGGCATTTTTTCTTCCGGCTTGTCGCCCGGCCACGAAAGCTTGACCGCTTCCTTGAACATTTTCGGATCGTCCGTTATGAAATTCAACGCGCATTTACCGTTCTTCAGTATGTTCTGCGCCGTGTTCGAAGAGTTGCGGCAGGATAAAAGCATCGCGTAATAATCCTTGCCCGCCACGTAATACGGCTGCACGAGAGAATAAGGACCGAGAGAGGTCATACCGTCGTCGCAAAGCGTGCTGATTATGACCGTCGGCATCGGGAAAAACAGTGAAGTCTGATAAAAATTATCGACTATGCGTAAATTTTCAAAGCTGCTCATTTGTCTGCTCCTTTGTTTTATTCTTTTTGAAAATTCTGCTTCTGAATAATATCACGTTCATCACGGCGAAAAACGCGACGAGGATAACGGCTGTAAGCAGGGGCTTCGTGCCGGCAAGAGTTGCGAGAAGCATCATCGGGAATCCGAACGCGATGGCGGGGAAATTCTGATATACCATGTTGTCAGCCGCGGGCGTTGCGAATTCGCCGTCAACTTCACGCAAAAGTATTATACCCGTGCTCGCCGTGCCGGTAAGCATCCCGTACATCATGAGAAACTGCTCGTCGGCGTATTCCGGAAACAGTTTTTTGGCGACAAAGTGATTGTAAAAATAAGTTATCACCATGCCTGCAAAGCCCATTATGAGTATTATGCCCCAGTAATTCTTGAGAACGCCGAGCCTTATCGCGGCTATGCCCGCGGTGACCATGAGGTCGAAAAAGAAGTTGCTCGTACGAGTCATGAGAAAGTTGTTTTCGTACTCTTTTTTTTTTTTTTTCTTTTTGCGTAAAAAATTCATTATCAGCTTTATCAGCGTGGCGGTAAGCACGCCGATCAGAAAGTTGAACCCGAAAATTACCGATTTCATTCCCGGCAAGAGAGCGCCGAGTCCCGACATAACGAGATACGTGATAAGATAAGCGAACGCTATGAGAGCGACCTGTATGGTGAGCTTGTCGATGCTTTCATGCATCGTCGCGTCGCCTTCCGACTGCGTTTCCGCGTTGTCGGTTTTGTTTTCATTACTGCGGATCCTGATCCTCCCCAGCTTCTTCAATACGTTCAGATATACGACGCCGCCTATGCTCGCGCAGAGAAAACCGAGCGCGGCGATAGTCAGACCGAAGCTCTTGCCGCCTTCAAATCCGAAATCGGCTTCGAATATCCCGCCGTAGTTGAGCGCCTGCCCCGTGCCCTGACCGTAACCGAACGGCAGAAGTATCCCCGCGCCGGAGAAAAAGCCCGGCACGGCGTACGCCGCGATAAGAGATATCAAAAGACCGGATATCCCCTGAATAAGATACGTCGATACCGTCGTGACGCCGGTATTGAAGATCTCGGACATGCGTTTTTTCGTCAGTTTGCCTTTGGACGGCTTGAAAGCGGAGGCGATGAAGCCGAGCGCGAGGCAGTGGTAAGTTATTATTTCAAGCGAAGCCGTAACGCTGCCGCCGAAAAAAGCCGTATCGAATATGACGTCGCCGGTTATCGCCTTGTATACGCCCTCCGTGATCATAAGGAGGGCGCCTGCGAGCACGGAAGTAGGTATGAGCGATTTTCTCAAAAAAGGTATGGAGCGGCGAAGTATGTTTGCGATAAGCAGACTTATCAGCAGAACCGCGAGGATATTAAAGCTGCCCCATACGTTAAAGTCCCAGAAATTCTCCATCGTTGCCGTCCTTCTTCCTGTTATTGTGAAGATAATAAAAATTTATGTATTTGACCGCGTTGAAGCGTTTGCCGCCCCTGATCTGATACACGGTCTTTTCGGTATATACGTTCAGTTTGTTTCTGCCGAGCACGGTCACCGCGGAAACGGAGTCGAACGGGATCGCGACCGGATCGTCTCCGCCTTCATTCACGGTAATGCGGTCCGCGTACAGCGCGATACCGGCTGACCTGTATAACGGCTTTTTCCGCTTGAAAAGCTCTACCTCGTAAACGTCCGCTTTATCGCGGTAAAGCGGTGAAGCGAGATAACCGTCCGTATTGAGCGAACGTACGAATTCGTTCTGAGCGTCGTACCATTCGCCGAAATATCCGTAAGGGAAATCAAAGCCGACTCCCCTGAGCTTCTTGTCGGCGCCGTATTCGACGGCTCTGCCGCATTTTTTGCATACGGCTTTGTTTCTTTTGCTCTCGAATTCCGAAAGACCGCAGAACGGGCAGTAATAGATCGCACGCTCGAGATATTCCGCGCGTCTGTTCGATCTGTAAACGCCGGTGTCGCGGTTCTCGTCCACGTAAAGTCCTTCCTTCACCGCCGAAAAGAACTCTTCGTCGGTCATTTCACGGTATTCTTCCGGTGTGATGACGCTGTGAACGTACGCTCTCATTTTGCCGCCGCGCACTTTGTCGCTCCATCTCGGATTCTTGCCGTAGCCGCCTTCGATGCGGTAAAGCAGGACGGGCAGACCGAGCTTTCTTGCAAGAGGTATGACCGACTCCGAGATATGCTCGGTCCTTCCGCTGTACGTTCTGTTGCCCTCGGGCGCGATCGCAAGCGTGCCGCCTTCTCTCGCTACGCGGATGCATTTGAGTATCGAACCGGCGTCGTTCGTCCCCTTCGCTATCGGTATCGGAGCGACGAGTCCGCGTATCAGATCCGAGACGAGACCGTTCGAAAAAATATCCTCGGTCGCGACGTAGTAGATCGGCAGATCGAAAGATATACCGACGAAAAACTGATCGAACGGCGTCTGATGATTATAAAGTATAAGATACGCTTTTTTGCCGGATACGTCGAATTTTTCCGGTCTGACGTTATATTTGAGTTTAACGATCGGTCCGAACAGTACGTTCGCGATATTCCGGACCGTTTTGTGATGCGGTTTGATCCAGGATTTCTTACTCATACGTTTATGCAAAACCATTTTGTATTATTTTAGTGATATACTGTAAATTATATCACGCCTTCTGTGAATTTTCAAGTCCGAAAAACAAAAAATAAATTTGAAAAAATAAAATACAGCCTTTGAAAAAGGATTTTGTAAAAAAACGAAAAGATTTTTACAGAAAAACAAAAACCGATTGACAAAAAGATTTTTATGTGGTACAATAAACAAAGCGAAATGATTCGAAATAAGCAGTTTTTCAGATTTTCAACGTAAAAACCGCTTACCGCTTTTTGTGCGCGGTATAGGTTTTATGCGGCAGAAATGTTGAAAGCGAGGGAAACGTTTGAAAAAAATAAGGGTACTCTTTCCGTATGTTGAAGCGGGATTCGGGCATATCATGCCGATGAAATCCATAGATCAGACTTTCAGAAAAAAGTACGGCGACAAAGTTGAGGTCGTCTCTTCGAAATTCTTTACCGAGACCGGCAATCCTCATTTGACAAAATACGAGCAGATGATATCGAAGCAGGTAAGGATATACAACCGCAACCCCGCGATAGGCTGGCTGCTCTCCGGCGGATCCGACGTGATCGGTTCTCATCTGTCCAGCTTTATAAGTATGCGCCTGTTTTCTCCGGTCGCTTTCAAAGAAGGCGTGAAACATATGCGCGAGCTTCAGCCGGACGTCGTGTTCAGTACGCACTGGGTTTCAAACTACTACGCCGAAAGACTTGAGAAAAAGCCGCTTACGGTAATGTACTGCCCCGACGCGACGCTCAATCAACTTTTCAAATATCACTGCGACCTCAGCATGATAAGCATGCCTTACGGCTATCAGAAAGGTCTGCGCGATAAAAAGCTCAACGTCAACAATCTGAAATACGTCCCGTTCTTAATAAGAAACGAGGCGTTCGGAATCAACCGCGATAAAAAAGCCCTTCGCAGAGGTCTCGGGCTGCCGGAAGACAAATTCACGGTCGTTCTGGCGGAAGGCGGTTACGGTATCGGCAAAATGGCGGCGATATGCAAAAAGATCGTAAAACTGCACGTACCCGTCACGGTCATACCGGTATGCGGCAAGAACGAAAAGCTCTTCAATTATTTCAAAACGCTGCAGCCGACGGAGGAGATCACTTTCGCGCCGTATATGTTTACGGAAAAGATACTCGAACTCGAAGCGGCGTCAGACCTTTTCTGCGGCAAAAGCGGAAATATTATAGCCGAGGCGACGTTCTTCGGCAATCCCGCGATAGTCACGAACTGTTCGACGGTCATCGAATGGAATATTGCGGATCATTATATAAATACGGTCGGCTCTGCGATGAAACAGCTCGATCCCGAAAAAACCGTTGAGATGATCGTAAAATTCGCGAAGGATCCGGCGCTTCTCGAACCGTACCGCGAGGCGGCGAGAAAATACCACGAGAATTTCGGTTCGGAAAAAGCGGCGGACGTTTTGTGGGAAAAAATAACGGAAACATATCCGGAACTCCGGAATTAAATTATAAAGGTAAAAAGAAATGAATTATGCAGACGTTGTTCGGTTGGTTTTCAGTATAATCACGACCGTGCTCGGCGCCATACTGCTGCACTTTATAGTGTATGCGATCATAGGACTTTTCAGTAAAAAAACGTATCCCGAAACGGAGAAAAAAAACAGATTCGGACTGATAATCCCGGCAAGAAACGAGGAATCGGTCGTCACCGGACTTATAGAGAGCATTCAGAAAAACAACTATCCGCAGGATAAACTCGAGATATTCGTTATCGCTCACAACTGCTCCGACAATACCGCCGAAGCGGCGAGAAAATACGGAGTTCACGTTTACGAATACAACAATCCCGAGGAAAATACGATGGGCTATGCGTTCAGATATCTGTTCTCACGCATCGAAGAAGATTTCGGCACGCAGAATTTCGACGGATTTTTCCTCTTCAACGCCGACAATATACTCGATAAGGATTATTTTTCGAAGATGAACGACGCTTTCGAGTATTACGGCAGAGAATGCGTCATCACCTCTTACAGAAATTCAAAAAACTTCGGAGCGAACATCATATCCGGTCTTTACGGTATGTATTTCACCGTCGGCTGCAGATTTGAAAGCCGCGGCAGAACGGTGACCGGCTGCTCGACGAGAGTGCAGGGTACCGGATATCTCATAAATTCGAACATAGTCAAAAACGGCTGGGAATACGTTTCGCTTGCCGAAGACTGGGAATTCACCGCAGACCAGCTCATACGCGATCACAGCATACGCTACTGCGACGCCGCCGTATTCTACGACGAACAGCCCACGTCTCTGCACATAATGTGGCGTCAGAGGGTCCGCTGGGCAAGAGGTCACCTGCTCGTATTCTATTCGAGATTCAAAGACCTGATCAAAAAGCTTTTCGCAAAAGATACGAAGCACAGAGTTTCGGTTTACGATATAACGGCGTACATACTCCCCACGCCGCTGATATACGTTATTCTTCAGATACTGCAGATAATACTTCTGATAACCGCGCCTTTGATAGACAAATCGACGAGCCTGTATCAGATATTCATCGAATCGACGGATTTCCTCCGTTCAAACGGCATGCTCTTCGTCTGGCTGCGCTATCTGCTCGCTTCATACATAATATCCGCGGTCGGCGCGATAGTGATATTCATAGCCGAAAGAAAGAGGATCAAGAACGTCAGCTTATGGCATAAGATACTTATAACTCTCACGTGGCCGATATTCCTCGGCATACAGTGCATAATGGACGTTCAGGCGTTCTTCCTCCGCAATCTCGGCTGGAAGCCGATACCTCACAGCGATCAGACCAAATTCGATCACGTCAACGATACCGGCAGCGGTAAAGACGGAAATAAAGAATAAAAAACAAGCGCTCCGTTCGGAACCGAACGGAGCGCTTGTTTACGCCGGACCGTTAACGTAAAGCTTCTTCCAACGCCTGAAGATCCGCTTCGGTCGTCGACCAGCAGGTGGCGAACCTTACAACGGTGTGATCTTCGTCGTATTTTTCCCAGAAGCAGAAATCGATCTTTTCACGCAGTTTTTTCATCATGCCGTTTTCAAGAACGGGGAACTGCTGATTTGTGTCGGATTCGATAAAAAGCTTTATGCCGTGATCGGAAAAGATCTTTTTGAGTTTTTCGGCAAGGCCGATCGCGTGTTTTCCGATGCGGAAATACAGATCGTCCGTGAACAGCGCGTCGAACTGAACGCCGGGAAGTCTGCCTTTTGCGAGCAGCGCGCCGCGTTTTTTTACCGAGGTCAGAAAATGCTTCGGTTTGTTATGCTTTGTGAATACGACCGCTTCGCCGCAGAGCGCTCCGCATTTCGTGCCGCCTATATAGAACACGTCGCAAAGCTCCGCTATATCGTGAAGCGTAACGTCCGTATTGTTGCTCATAAGAGCGTAAGAAAGACGCGCTCCGTCAAGATACAGCGGTATGCCGTAACTGTGACAGACGCCTGAAAGCTCCGTCAGCTCCTTTTTCGTGTAAAGAGTACCGTATTCGGTCGGGTGAGAGATATATACCATACCGGGAAACACCATATGATCACAGCTTTCGTCCGCGTAATAGTCGGACAGATAATCCGATACGGTCTTTGCCTCCAGCTTGCCGTTTTTCTGCGGCAGAGCGATCACCTTGTGACCGGTATATTCTATGGCTCCCGCTTCGTGAGCGTTGATGTGACCGGTAGACGCCGCGATAACGCCCTCGTGATCGGCGAGCGCCGTCGAAATAACAACGGCGTTCGTCTGCGTGCCGCCGGCTATGAATTCCACGTCGGCGTCTTCGATGCCGATCGCTTTTTTTATTTTTGCCTTCGCGCTTTCGCAGAACCTGTCCGCTCCGTAACCGGGCTGCGGTTCGAAATTGGTCTCGATCAGTTTTTTCAGCACCTCGGGATGAGCGCCCGTTATGTAATCGCTTTCAAAAGATATCATATATACCTCCGTTTATTTATCGGCGATCGTTTTTTTATACAGTTTAGGGTAAGCTTTTTTGTCGCGCGCTTTCAGGATGATCGCCGAAACGAACGAAAGCAGCGTTACGCCGAGTATCAGCACCCACGTCCACGTCGTACCGGCGCGGTCGTACAGCTGACCCGTCGAGAAATCCACGGAACCGGTTATCACGGTCGCGACCACGGTCATAAAACCGTTTATGCGGCCCCTGTGACTTGCCGGTATGCGCGTCGACAGATAAGGTCCTTCCGAGACGGTCGAGAATATTTCGCCCCATGTGAAAACGAGCATGGCGGCGTAATAACCCGGTATGAAGCCGAGCAGCAAAAGGAATATCAGATAACCGGCAAACACGAGAATACGTCCGGCGAGCATTTTGCCGGTATCGCGCATCTTTGAAAACAGCTTCGTTATTATCGGCGTGAAGATAACGACGGTAATGCAGTTGAGGCTCGATATCGTGCCGAAAATCATCGCGCCCGACTCGCCGTGCACCGCCGCCATATCGAGCGGCATTATGAAGCTGTACTGACCGTACGCGGCGTAATAAAACGCGCCGCAGAGGACGAAAAACACGACGAGAGGATTCTTTTTCAGTATCGTGAATATGCCGACTCCGTCCTGCTTTTCCTGATATTCGGCCTCTTCGCCGTCGTCCTCGACGGGCGTTATATCCTTGATCAGTATCGCTATGAGCACCGTGGATGTCGCGATCGATATCGCGCTTATGAGAAAGCAGAGCCACAGATGGTCGTTGAACAAAAGTCCCGCTATGGTGGGGGAGAGAACGAGGCCGAGATTTCCGCCGAGATAATCGAGCGAATAGGCGCGTTCTCTGTCTTTTGTTGTCGAAAGATCGGCGAAAAGCGCGTCGTAAGCCGGGTACTCCACACTCTGAAAAATACCGGCGAAAACGAAAATGCCGACGGTAACAACGCCGAGAGGGATGAACGCGCTTACGAGATAGCAGACTATGCTCACGCAGTCGCAGACGACGATCATACGTTTTTTATTCAATTTGTCCGCGAGTTTTCCGCCGATAAGGCTCGCCGGCAGCGTGATGATGCTCGATACGATGAAGAAATACGATATCTCGGAAGCTTGCAGACCGAGCTTCTGACTCAGTATCAGAGTCATTACCGGCCATACCATACTGCCGAGATTTGTCACCAT
>CACYEW010000270.1 GCA_902773455.1 uncultured Ruminococcus sp. | reverse complement strand
GCTCTTTTGCCGTTCGATTCAAAACCGCTGAAACTGCCGACGCTCGGCGTATTGAAGTTATTTGTATTGAAGAAATAATAGTTGTCAACGGTAAGAACGAGCCCGTCGGAGGTCGATAAGAAGCATTTGCTTTCTTTTATAAAACCGTCGGCGATCTCTTTGCTCGTAAGCGAGGTGAAATATGATCTCCAGTCGTTAATATATTTGATGCCGCTGCGCTGTTCGCACGCCACGGGGCTGCTGTCGGAGATGTTGAGCTCTTCTTTCGTGTAGTATTTCAGAAGCGCCTGATATACTTTGTCGCCCGGTCCGTAGACGTTCAGACCGCTGCCCGTATCGTCGTGGCTGTAATATCTTTCGGACGCCGGATCGTTTACGGCTATGCCGTATTTTACCGACAGAGCCATATTGAAGAACTCCCGCACCGTTCTGTTCGCCTTCTGCTCGGGAGTTTGTGCAGAATCGGAGAAACCGTTGAATCCGTATTTCTTTATCAGCTTATACGACGCGGGGTATTTCGTTTTTACGTCGTTTTCTTTCATCTGCGAAGCGTATTTGACAAACGCGCCGTAATATTTTACGTGCAGCCATTCGTCGCAGCCCGAAATGTCGTCTTCGCTTAAGGTTGCCGGCTGCTTGAAGGTATCCCCGCTCGGCATATATTTCAGCGAATACGGGAAGCCGTGTTCGCTGTCGTCCCACGTCGCTTCAAGGTAGTACGAAATGAATACGAACATCAGTACCCTGCGGTTCGGATCCGTCTCGGAATCGTATCTGCCGAGCAGATAATCGTAAGTGAATTCCGCTTCCGCCGGGTCGTCGATATAATATCCGCCGTCGTCGTATATATCGTCGGCGTGATCGGCGCCGCAGAGATATCTCCAGCGCTGATAATTTATACCGTAAGCCGTTATCTCGTCAAGCGCGCGCTCTATGCGTTCGGTTTTGTCAAGACTGTCCCAGCCGTTTGAGGAGGATGTATCGCGTTTCACCTCAACGTCGAAAGGATATTCGTAACAGACGCGCTCGTACTGCGAACCTATCTGCCGTCCGTTTATGACGAACTTAATCACGAAGCGGTAAACGCCGTCTTCGGCTTTGCCGAAAAAGTCGTTCATATAACCGTACGTAACGGTTGACGTTTTTCCGTTGAAAGTATAACTGCATACGACGTTTGCAACGTCGATATCCGGGCGGTAATCCATACTTATATTTTTGGTACTGTCATATCTGATAAGCGGCACGCGCTCGGCTCCCGCGGCGCCGATGCCGTCGGCTGACAGCCATACGTCGTTTTCGTCGTCGTATATTTCGGTAAACAGCATATAAGCGTCCGGATATATCGTCTCCACGCCGCTCGTTACGCTTAAATACGCCGGATATTTGCCGTTTTCGTCGTAAGGCGGCGTCGTGTCGGCTCCCGTTTCCGTCACCGTCTGACCGCCTTCATCGGTCTTGACGACTGTGAACGCGGCGGAATATACGGTAAACGATTCGCCTATCTCAAGGTCCTTATTTTCCCATGTTACGTCAATTCTGACAAGGTAAGTTCCGTACTGCGCTTTTGCCAGATAATCGGCGGCGAACGAAAAGTATCTGTTAACGGCGCCGGATGTCCCCGTTTCGGCGGAAGCGAGTTCTTCTCCGTCCGCGTTATAAACGGCCCATCCCCACTCAAAAAATCCCCTGCCCGAAGGATCGGAAAGCGTCATATCGCCGGAACGGTACAATATCTGCGCGCCGTAATCAAACGTCACGTCATAATGCGTGCTCAGTATTTCGTCGATCGACGTGCGCGTAGTAAACATTGTCGGCACGCACTTTATCCGGTGTTCCTGACCGCCTGCAGAAACGGTGACATACGGGCCCTGTTCGTCCGGATCGTTAGTCGTGTCGCTTTCTTCATGCGTTCTGCCGTCGGCTGTCTGCGCGGGGTTGTTTATATCCGCTATATGTTCCATATATTTGAGCAGACCGAACGTGCCGGCGCTCACTATGAAAGCCACGAGAACTACCGCGACAAGCTGAAATCCGAAAGAGCGGAAGAAACCGCCTTCGGTCATATTAACGGTCTTTTTCTCGTCTGCTCTTTTCGGCGTGTATCTCGCGTGAGCCTCGGCGGCGGCAAAACCGCGCCTCGCCCAGCTCTCTATTTTTTCGTAATCATAATTCTTTTTCATATCTTCACCGCAGTCCTTTCATATCAGCCATTTTGCGCAGAGCGCG
>CACYEW010000269.1 GCA_902773455.1 uncultured Ruminococcus sp. | reverse complement strand
CCGCCCCGTTCTGATAGCGCTCTGCTCAAACGACGCGCTCGGCGCGAATCTGCGGAATATCGGCGAGCTTCTGAACCGGAAGAATTATTATTTCGCGCCGCTTCATTACGACGATCCGGTGAACAAGCCGCATTCTCTCGTCTCGGATTTCGGTATGATATGCGAATGCGCGGAGCTTGCCGTAAGACGCAAACAAATACCGATTTTCTGAAAAGAAAATATAGGATAATAAAATGACGGAAAAATATTGACAATACGCGTACAATGTGATAAAATGTAAAAAAAACGGAGGAATCAACTATGAATAATCCCGCTCGCCCTCAGCTCAAGACGAACAGAGGTCTTATCAAAGCGCTTCTCCTCGGCCTTATCACGTTCGGCATTTACCCGCTCGTCATGTATACGAAAATGACGAATGAGATCAATCTCATAGCAAGTCCGCACGACGGCAAAAAGTCGATGCACTACCTGCTTCTCACATTCATCGTCGCTCCGATCACCTGCGGCATCGCAGCCATCGTATGGCAGCACCGCATCTGCAACCGTATGGGCGACGAGCTCAAACGCCGCGGAATAGCCTACAATTTCAGCGCAGGCACGTTCTGGGGCTGGGGAGTTCTCGGCTCCCTCATCGTCATAGGTCCGTTCGTATTTACGCATAAATACATCAAAGCCCAGAACCTCATCAACGCGGATTACAACGCAAGAGGCTGAACCCGAAAATCTTGAATTTTCCCCCCCGTCCTTACGGCCGGGGGGAAAAATTATCATAATACCAAGGAGAAAAAACAATGGATTACAATCCTTCAAAGATCAAAGCGTCTTACAAAAAATTCTATCAGATAAGAAAAATGATCTGCAGGTCGTTTTCGGAGAAGTTTTATTACGATATGCAGTTTGAGCTGATAGCTCAGGCGCTTCAGAACGGCGACACGCAGCCTGCGGTCGTCGTCAGCCGCAAGCCGCTTATTATATCCGCATATTCGGACGAATTCGACGCGGTCGTATTTCTGCATTTTCCGGATGAGCTTGCCGACGTTTACGGCCTTTCGGAGAATACCCGCCTCGCGGTATCGGATATCTATCTCGGCGGCGGCGGTAAAACCGCAGACGACATAAAACCGGGCGAAAGAAGTACCGGTAATTTCTATGATTTCATTCCGGTGGTACAGTTGTTCTTCGGCAAAGACGACGAAAAGATAAAGAAAAACGCCGATATTTTCGGCGACGCCTTATGGGAGCGCGTCGGAGAAAAAACGAAAGAATACGCCGTCCTCGGCAAAGAGAGAAACGGATTCTTCTACTGCTTCAAAAACAAATAAAAAAGGGCTCGCGCCCTTTTTTTATTTGAAATTGGTTTTTATGAAGTCGAGGTACCGTTCGAAATACGCGGGACGGTTTTCGGCGAAATCGGACATGCGGTCTACGTTTTCTTTCCACACCTTGGCCGTGTATTTTTTGTTTATCGTGCCTTTCAGTTTTTTGATATGGGTTTTTATTTCTTCTTCTATCTGTGCGGCGTAACCGTCCGATATTTCTTTCAGCTTCGCTTTCGCTTCGCCGCTGCAAAGCTTTTTGCAGTATTCGAGAAAACCGGCTCTCCATTCATCGTTATGCAGACACAGAGCGAGAAGCCCCTGAACGTAAAGCGAATCGGGGTAGTTACCGTCGTATTCATACGCTCCGTTTTTGTAGTTGCCTAAGGTGAAGGAGATGTTGTCGGTATCCGCCTGAGTGTATATCTCCGGTAAAACGAGGCATTCGTATCTGCCGAAGCAGAAGTCCATATCCCTCATCGTAAAACGCCATTTGCCGTCGGAATACGGGTTGCCGTCGACCGGCTCGCCGTTATATCTCCAGACGCGCAGATTGTTGTGCGGCCAGTCGGTATTGCAGCAGTAGAGGCATATCGCCGTATATTCGAGAAAGCTTTCGGTATCGAGCTTTCCGGCAAGCTTTGCATACGCGAGATCGAGCTCTTCCTTACTGCCGCCGAGAGCCGAAAGCGCTTCTTTACAGATCTTTTCGTACTCTTCGAGCTCGCCGTCTTCGCCCTCGTCGAGCTCGTAGTAGAACCAAACGCCGTCGAAGCGGCAGCTTCCGCCGTTATCGTGCTTTTCGCAGTGACGGCCCGTATCGAGCTCCGATTTTATGACGGTGATCTTTTCCTTGTCGAGCCCGTACACGTTTTTCATATAATCGTCGTTTATATCTTCTTTCATATCGAGTATTCCGTAATACTCGCCGTTCAGATATACGACCGCGAAGCGGGACGCCTGATACGCGATCTTATCCGACATTTCGGAAGCGAAGGCGTTTGCGACCGCGTCGCGTGTGAGAGTCATCGAAGTCGGGTCCGCGGCCGTCGCCTGTAACGAGTCGTTGCCGCCGTTGCGGAGCACGAGCCTGTCGTATTTTGAGAGCAGTTCGCCTTTGCTGATTCCGGCTTCGATTTTTCTGTTATCGAAAAACGGATATTCGAAGCTGCCCTTGCCGTTATATTTCATCTCGTCGTAATAACCGTCTTTGCGCGCTATTATGCGGAAGGACTTCTGCGGCAGACCTCTCGACGAGCCGCCGAACACGCGTATGCCGGCGTCCTGCGAAATTATGCGTTCGCCGTCATTTTTGAATATCTCGACGTGGCACGGGCGTTCCCACGCTTTGCCGGACTTTTGCGGATTTGAGATTATGCCCGTATCGCCGTAGAGATTCGATTCCTCGGTGACGAGCGATACGACGAGAGTCTTATATCTTGCGGAGGACGCTTTGATGTACGTCGCCGTTCTTATATATCCTAAGCGTTCGCCTTCGCCGTCAAAGCAGGCGGCGCGTATCACCGTTACGTCTTCAGACGCGACCTTGATCGGAGAGGCGTATTTTTTTGATTTTGCCGTCGGTTCGCCGTTATCGGTCGTATACGTTATATAAGCGCCTTCGGGCGCGTTATCCGGCAGAGAGAGCGTAAGCTCTTTTTCGCTTTCATAAAAACCGGCGGGAAGCGAAAACACCGCGGCGATACGCGGATCCTCTTCCTCCGGCGCATCCGTGCTTGCGGGAGTCTCTGTCAGAGGCGCCGGTACGGTCGCCGCCCCGGTCGTTATAGGCTGTACGTCCGGAGTTTTGCCGGTGCAGGCGGCAAGCGCCAGAGTCAGAAGAGCGAGCGCCGCGGCGAGTATCTTTTTCATAGAATTCCTCCATTATCGGGTATTGCTTATATTTTATCAAATAAAAACGCGAAAGTCAACATCAAAAAAGCCGAAATAAAAGGATATTGACATAAAAATATAAATAAATAAACTTGACAAAATCATAAAAACAATAGTATAATGATAATTGACATAGTATATCCGTTAAAAAGGAGAGCCGGATTGAAAAAGTTCACCGTATTACTGCTTACCGTTATAATGACGCTTTCGCTCCTTTTATCGTGCGCCGCGCAGCCGGATCCGGAGACGGCGACGGAAAAAACGGCAAATCAAAGAACAGAGACGGAAGAAGCCGTCACAAATCAAAAAGAGACGGAAGCTGAAACGAACGCGCCTTCGACCATAGACCCGGAAAAAAACAGCCGCGGACCGGTAAAGATCGGCGGAGTGCCGATAGGCGATTTTTCGGTAGTCATAGCCAAAGAGCCGGTCTCGGCGGTCAAAAACGCCGCCGTCGATCTGATCCGGCTCGCGGAGCTTGCGGAGGGCGTAAGGCTGCCGCTTTGCGACGACGGACAAAAACCGGAGCATTCGATCATACTCGGCGAAACGGGCTTTGATTTCGACGCGCTGACAGACGCGAAAGAACGCGTAAAGGACGACGGCTACGCTCTTATCGAACACGACGGAGACCTGTATATCTCCGGTACGATCGGCAGAGGCACGATGAACGGCGTTTACGATTTCGCGGAGGATTATCTCGGTATCAGATTTTATTCCGATACGTTCACGTACGTCAAATACGAAGCGAAGAAAGACGTGCCGAAGGATCAGAGCACGGTGTTCAATCCCGGCTTCGGCGGACGTTACAACTGGTCTTTTTCGGGCGAGGCGAACGTCATGCGTTTCGCCAAACGCACGAGGAGCACGAGCATAAAGTACGCCGGATCTCATAATCTCGGATCGCTTTCGAAGACGGGCGACGGTACGAGTCCTCAGCCGTGCCTTTCCGATCCGGAAATATTCGAGACGGTATTTCAGAGCCTGTGTAAGCAGATAGAGAAAAGTCCGAACAAAACGTTATTCCATATAAATCAGAACGACGGCGGAGCGTTCTGCAAGTGCGCCGAATGCAAAGCCAAAAACAAAGCCGCCGGCGGTACGGCGATGGGTTCGCTATTGATGTTCATCAACGATATAGCCGACGCGGTTAAAGAAAAATACCCCGACAGAGAAATAGACATACTCACGTACGCTTATAAAGAAACGACGGTCATGCCGGATCCGGCGGTGGTAAAACCGAGAGACAACGTTGTTATCGCGCTCTGCATGATGGACAGTACGTGCTTCACCCACGCCTACAACGACCCAGAATGCGAGCATAACGCCGTATCGTACGGAAACATGGTCAACTGGTCGAAGGTCTGCAAAAAGTTCTGCGTGTACGATTATTCGTATAACCACGCTTCGCAGATAACGAGCGTCGGACCGAACCTCGATATACTGTGGGACAATATGCAGGCGTTCAGGGAATGCGGCTGCATAGGGCTTCTGACGGAGGGCGATCACGTCGCCGAGGTCGGAGAATTCACCGAGCTGCGCAACTATCTGATAAACAGCCTCATGTGGGATCCGGATATCACAAAAGAAGAGTACTGTAAGATGTGGGACGAGTTCATGGAGGCGTATTACGGCGAGGCGGCTCCGTATCTGCGCGAGTATATCGATCTCATGAACGCCACCTCGAGAAGAAAAGGCCTTACCGCGTGGGACGGGCATACGTCGGTCTATACCGATCCGTCCGTATTCTACGCTCCGAATGTCGACGGAAAAAACGATTACACGGTCATAAACAAATGCGCAGAGCTGTGGGACGCGGCGCTCTCGTGTACGCTCACCGACGAGCAGTTCGCGCACGTTGAAAAATCGTCGCTCCATTTCCGCGATTTCCAATCGAGATACGCGAAAGACAAAAAAGTAAAACAGGAAGCGGCTGAAAAATTCAAGGCTCTGTGCGATAAGTATACGTACGATTACGACGGAAAGCTTCCGCCGGTCGGAAAAACCGACGGAGCCGATCCCGCCGTACCGTCGGAAGGTCTTGAGATCAGAGTCGCGCCGGACGGCAGCTGCTACGTAAGCGGCAGAGGCGATTTCAACGGCGGTATGCTCGTGATACCGACGGAATACGAAGGCAAAAACGTCACGACGGTCGGAAAAAGCGCGCTTTCCCGCGCGACGTGCATAACAGAGCTTCACGTTCCCGAGGGGATAAAGACTTTGAGCGCTTACGCGTTCCGCGGCTGTTCGCGTCTGAAGACCGTATATCTGCCGGCAAGCCTTGAAAAACTCGGTTACGGCGCGCTCGGAGTCGAGGGAAACGAGCATTATCAGTGCGCTTCGCTCATGAACGTGTATTACGCCGGTACGAAAGAAATGTGGGAAAAGCTTTACAAACCGTATAACGGCGACTGGAACACGCTCGACGGTATAAGAGTCCACTGTTCGGACGGCGATATACTTATCGGAATGTAACGGGGAGAATATTATGAGGGCAAGATATGTTTTCGAACATATAATGATACCGTATCTGCTTGACAAAAGAGGCGAAAGACTCGTTTCGGCGCTTATAATGGGCGGCGGAGCGGCGGTATTCAACCTCTGCAGATCGGCTTACGAAAACGCAGACGAGCCGTTTGACGGAAAAGCGGACGATTTCTCGTCCGAAGCGTGCAGACTTGACGAAAAGACCGTCGCGGTTACGCTGAAAATGCCGGAGCCGGAGGAAAACGGCGACTGCGCGAAAATATATATCTTATCGGATGAATCGCCGTTCAAAACGTCGTTTTTCACCGTGGAGAAGTCCGGCGGCGAGCAGCTTTTATGCGGTCAGTCGGGCGATACGCATTTTACGTTCGGGCGTTACGAAGACGAGAAAAAGGCTCTGTCGCTGATGCTCGGCATACATAAAGACACTAACGAATAACGGGAGAGAGTATGAATACGATAGTAACGAAATTCGGCGGCACGTCGATGGCTGACGCCGAGAAATTCAGAAAAGTAGCGGAAATAATAAAAGCCGACGAGAGAAGAAAATACGTCGTCGTTTCCGCGCCGGGCAAGCGCTTCAAAGGCGATTTCAAAATAACCGATATGTTTTACCTCTGCTACGAAAAAGCCGAAGCGGGGGAGAATATCGACGCGCTTTTCAGCGAGATAACCTGCCGCTATAACGAAATAGCGGAGGAACTCGATCTGCCGATCTCGCTCACCTACGAGCTCGAGAGGATCAAAAACGCGATGTATAACATGACGGGCAGAGACTACGCCGCTTCAAGAGGCGAATATCTCAACGCGATGATACTCGCAAGATATTTAGGCTACGATTTCATCGACGCGAGGGAGGCAGTGTTTTTCAATAACGACGGTACCTTCAACGCCGAATATACGAACGACGTGATGAGCGCGAGACTCAAAAAGCACGAGAGGGCGGTAATACCCGGCTTTTACGGCGCGATGCCTAACGGCACGATAAGGACGTTTTCACGAGGCGGCTCCGATATCACCGGCTCGATAGTCGCCCGCGCCGCCAACGCCGAGCTTTACGAGAACTGGACGGACGTATCCGGCTTTCTGATGGCTGATCCGCGCATCGTCGACGACCCGAAGGTCATCGAAACGATAACGTACAGAGAACTGCGCGAGCTTTCTTATATGGGCGCGACGGTACTGCACGAAGACGCGATCTTTCCGGTACAGATAGCCGGTATACCGATAAACATAAGAAACACCGACCGTCCTCAGGACCGCGGCACGATGATAGTAGCCGATTCGACCGAATACGACACGAAAAACGTCATAACCGGTATCGCCGGCAAAAAGGGCTTCACCGCGATCAATATCGCGAAGGATATGATGAACAGCGAGGTCGGTTTCGGCAGAAAGGTGCTCGGCGTGCTCGAAAAGCGCGGCATTTCGTTCGAGCATCTTCCGTCCGGCATCGACACGATGAGCGTCATAGTAAAAAGCTCCGAGCTTGCGGGCAGGCTCGAATACATATTGAACGGCATCTGCCAGGAGGCGGCTCCCGATTCGATAAACGCGGAGGACGGCATCGCTCTGATAGCCGTCGTCGGCCGCGCGATGGTAAAATCGAAAGGTACCGCGGCAAAGGTGTTCAAAGCGATCGCCGAAGCCGACGTCAACGTAAAGATGATAGATCAGGGCTCGGATGAGCTGAATATCATAATCGGCATAGAAGAATCCGATTTTGAAAAAGCGGTAAGGGCGATATACAAAGAGTTCGTGAATTGAAAAGATAATGAAAATATTCGATATACATACGCACGTCTATCCCGACGCGATAGCCGAAAAAGCGGTCGCCGCGCTCGGTAAATTCTATAATTTCGTGCCGCAGGGCAAAGGCACGTACGGCGATATGACGGAAGCGGACAGAAAATCCAAAGTATCCGGCTTTCTCGTGTTTTCGGTCGCGACAAACGCGCATCAGATCCACCGCGTCAACGAATGCCTCATAGAAACAATGAAGCGCGGCAGAGAAGACGGCTTCGAAGCGTACGCCTTCGGCGGTATGCACCAGGACTGCGCCGATACGGAGGCTGAGATAAACTATGCGATAAACGGAGGCCTGTGCGGTATCAAGATACATCCGGACATACAGGGCGAGGATATAGATTCGCGCAAATTCTATCCGCTGTACGAGATCGCCGAGGGCAGGTTCCCGATCTATTTCCATATGGGAGACGACAGGCCGCAGTACAGGTTTTCATCCGCCTACAAGCTGAAAAAGGTGCTTTCCGATTTTCCGCGCCTTAAAGTCGTTGCGGCGCATCTCGGCGGTTATAAGGCGGGCGACGACGAGAGGTTTCTTTTCTGCGGAAACGAAAACGTTTATTACGACACCTCGTCCGCTTTATGGTATCTTTCGCCCGGAAAGGCGGAACAGATCATCGGCAGGCTCGGTTACGGCAGGGTGATGTTCGGCACCGATTACCCGGTGATGAAGCCGGAGGCGGAGCTTATGCTTTTCGACCGGCTCCGATTGCCGGACAAAGTGAAAGAAGACATTCTTTATAACAACGCGATAAGATTCTTATCGGAAATCAAAGCATGAAAAAGACCGCTCTGATCCTCGCGGCGATATTCTTATCGGTAAGCGTTTTCTCATGCGTAAGAAACGCTCCGGTTTTCGCGTCGCCCGATCCCGTGATAGTACTTCCCGGCGGGGAAGCGAAGGACGCGGTGATACCGGCTTCGTGCAAAACGCCGTTTTCGCTCGATCTCGTGCCGGAATACCGCGGCGATCCGTGCGCGGCAGTCAACGGAGGAGAACCGTATTTTACCGACAACGAAAAGGTAGCTACGTCGTACGAGTATTACTCCGTACTTGACCGATACGGCAGATGCGGCGCCGCCGTCGCCTGCGTGGGAGACGATCTCATGCCGACCGAGGACCGCGAATACATAGGCTTGATAAAGCCGAGCGGCTGGCGGTCGGACCGCTATGAGTGGATCGACGGAGAATATCTTTTCAACCGCTGCCATCTGATCGGTTTTCAGCTTTCGGGAGAAAACGCGAACGAAAGAAATCTGATAACCGGTACGAGATATATGAACGTTTCGGGTATGCTCCCGTATGAAAATCTTGTGGCTGAATACGTCAGAAAAACGAAGAAACACGTATTGTACCGCGTTACTCCCGTATTCAGGGACGACGAGGCGATAGCGCGCGGCGTGCTTATGGAGGCGTTTTCCACGGAGGATAACGGAGAGGGAGTACGGTTCTGCGTTTTCGCTTATAACGTTCAGCCGGATATTATCCTGAATTATCTGACCGGTGAGAACCGTTTCAACGGCGTCCTCGAATTGCCCGAATACGATTTCATAATAAACGTCAAGTCCGGCAAATTCCATAAGCCGACGTGCAAATACGCGCTCGAAATAAGCGAGGACAACGCCGAACACTACCACGGAAGCAAACAGAGTCTGACCGACAAAGGATATAAAGCGTGCGGCTTCTGCAAGCCGTGACGAAAGGAAAAAACGATGAAGAAAACAGTATTTCCGCCGGTAATACTCGCACTCGCCCTGATCTTCGCGCTGAACTGCGGCGCGGTCTGTGCGCATATATCGGTAAGCTCCGCGGCGGCGAAAGCCGGCGATACGGTAGATATCCCGGTTGTTATCGAAAACAATCCGGGCTTTTGCTATCTGCGCGTACGCCCGGAATTCGACACGGCAAATCTGGAGCTTATAGCCGTGAAAGCCGGAGACGTGTACGCCGACACCGTTGCGAAAGCCGTGAATATCTCGGTGGAAAACGGCTCCGATATGAAAGTCGACGGCTCGATACTCATAATGACGTTCAAAATCGGCGAAACGGCGGAACCGGGCGATCACCCGGTCGAGCTGAAATTCATAGAGTGCTATAATTACGACGAAGAAGACGTAGCCGTCGATATCACGGGCGGCGTGATCAAGGTGACGGGTGATTGCGGCGTGATCACGAGGGCGGCGGAAAACGGCGGCGATACCGGCGTCCCGATACCGCGCGTAACGGTTCCGACGGAAAATACAACGGAAGAAAAAACGAAAAGCGGCGGATCGGCCGTCGTCATCGCGGCGTGCATACTTGCATTTGCCGCCGCTGCCGCCGTTTCGGCGATCGTTATAATAAAGAGAAAACGGAAATGATCAAAGTATTTTCAAGATCCGCGGTAAGAAAAAGCGACGCAGAAAAGATATCGTCCGGCACGCCCGGAAAAGAACTCATGAGACGCGCCGCGGAGGGTATCGCGGATCATATAACAAAAGGCGAGAAGGTCGCGGTCGTATGCGGTAAGGGCAATAACGGCGGCGACGGCTTCGCGCTTGCCCTGATACTCTCGGAGCGCGGCTCTGACTGTACCGTTTTTACTCTGTCAGACGTATTTTCGCCGGACGGAGAGTTTTATTACAAAAAATGCGCCGGTAAGGGCGTGAAGATCGAGGCGTTTTACGAAAACACCGATCTTTCTTCGTTCGATACGGTGGTCGACTGTATTTACGGCACGGGCTTCAAGGGCGCTCTGACAGGCGTACCGAAGATCGCGGCGTTAAAGATGAACAACAGCGGCAAACGGATAATAAGCGCGGATATAAACAGCGGTCTCGATCCTGACAGCGGGATCTCGGATCTCTGCGTCGTATCGGATCTGACCGTATCGATAGGTTTTTACAAGCCCGGTCATTTTCTCGGTATGGCGAAAGACGTGATCAAAAATAAAGTAAACGTCGATATCGGACTCGAGCCGCCCGATAACCCTTACGGAGTTTACGAAAAAGCCGACGCGGCAAAGGCTTTGAAAAAACGCCCGGCGTTCTGCAACAAATCCGATTTCGGCTATATCGCGATAGTCGGCGGCTGCCGCCGTTACGGCGGAGCGGTGAAGCTCGCGTGTATGGCGAACGCCGCCATGAGATCGGGCGCCGGAGTGGTGAAAGCCGCCGTGCCGGACGTTATCGCCGCCGGGCTTTCTTCAAGAGTGATCGAAAGCACGGTGTTTCCTCTTTCGTCGGAAAACGGATATATCGCTTTCAGCGAAGATGAGATAAAGGAACTCATAAGAGGGGTAAAGGTCGTCGCGTTCGGTATGGGAGCCGGGCAGAGCGAGGGCGTGAAGCGCACGCTTGATTATCTGCTCGGGCATTTCACCGGCACGCTCGTTATAGACGCGGACGGATTGAACGCCTTGTCCCGTATGGGCGCGGACAGGCTGAAGACCGCAAAGTGCAAGACCGTTCTCACGCCGCACGTAAAGGAATTTTCGCGTCTTACGGGCAAAGAAATAAACGGGATACTTTCCGATCCGATATCCGCCGCAAAAGATTTTGCAAAAGAATACGGCTCGGTCGTGCTCCTGAAAGGCACCGCTACTGTCGTTACGGACGGCGATACGGTCAATATCGCCGATACGGGCTGTTCCGGTATGGCGACGGCGGGAAGCGGCGACGTTTTGTCGGGCATAACCGCGGCTTTATGCGGATATAACGAAGATATTCTGACCGCCGTTACCGCGGCGGCGTATATAAACGGCAGAGCGGGAGAGCTTGCCGAGAAGAAGACCAACTGCGTCAGTATGATCGCCTCGGACACGGTGTCGTGCATACCCGAGGCGATAACCGAGCTTTTGAATACGGGGGAGTGAATCATGTTTTACATCGGTTGTCATTTATCGTCGTCGGGCGGTTACGCCGCGATGGGAGAAGAGGCGCTGCGGATCGGCGCGAACACGTTTCAGTTCTTTACGCGCAATCCGAGGGGCGGATCGGCGAAGAAATTCGATCCGGACGACGCGGCGAAGCTGATCTCGATAATGAAAGAAAACAGCTTCGGACCGATAGTCGCGCACGCGCCTTATACGCTCAACCCGGCTTCGGCGGAAGCGAAAACGAGGGAATTCGCCGATATGGTGTTCAAAGACGATATAGAAACGCTTGAACACATTCCCGGCACGGTATATAATTTCCACCCCGGCTCTCACGTAGGGCAGGGGGTCGGTACCGGCGTCGGTCACATTCTCAATATGCTGAACCGGCATATGTTCCACGGTATGAAAACGAAGGTCACGCTTGAAACGATGGCGGGCAAGGGCAGCGAGATCGGCTCGACCTTCGAAGAGCTTAAAACGATAATCGACGGCTGTGATTTTGCAAAGCATTTATACGTCTGCCTCGACACCTGCCACGTATCCGACGCCGGCTACGACGTGTGCGAGGGTCTGTACGGCACGCTTGAAGAATTCGATAAGATAATCGGAACAAAAAAACTCGCCGCCGTTCACCTGAACGACAGCAAAAATCCGAGAGGCTCGCATAAAGACCGCCACGAAAAAATAGGTCAGGGCTTTCTCGGCATAGAAAACGTCGAACGCATAATAAACTGCCCCGTGTTCGACGGGCTGCCGATAGTGCTTGAAACGCCGAACGACATCGACGGCTACGAAGCCGAAATAAAACTTCTGAGGGGAATGAGAAAATGAAGCTGAACGTGAAAGAAAAGTATAACAGATACAGGATCGTATACAAAAGCGACGCTCCGCTCAAAGGCTCGTTTTATTTCGACTGCGGCGGCGAGAGGGTAAAGGAAGAGTTTTATCTGCCGGCCGGCGAAAACGGCGTTTTCGTCAGCTATACCGAGGGATATATCGAAAACAAATACGCGTCGGGACTTTACGATCTGACGTTTGATGTGTGCGGAGAGGGAGAGTATTGCGTATCGGAGCTTGAAACGGAGCTTTGCGGCGTTTTATCCGGCGGTACTTATTATATCGAAAACGAATATCTTAAAGTCGGAGCCGAGCTTATATGGGGCGGCGGACTTTCTTATATCGAAGACAAAAAATGCCCCGTTGAGGGCTTGAAAAATATGCTCAATCACGCCGATACGGGCAGGCTCGTGCAGCAGTCGTATTACGGCACGGGCGAGCCGCCTTACGTGAAGGGCGAATTCATGGGCAACCCCTGGGTCTACAACCCCGTTCAGGGAGGCGACCGCGGCAATAAGAAAAGCAAACTTATCGATTATAAAGTGACGGAGAATTCCATATACGTAAAATGCCGTCCGCGCGACTGGGGACACGTTGGTCTTTACACGGACAGCTATATGGAAAACGAATATACGCTTGACGGGGAATATCTGCGGGTGTGGAACCGCTTTACCGACTGGTCGGGCTATAAGCATCCCGTCAATTCCCAGGAGGTGCCGGCGTTTTATACCGTCAGCTACCTCAATAACTTCTGGTTTTACGGTAAGGACAAGCCGTGGCAGGACGACGAACTCGACGTAAGGCGCGATCTTATCTTCTGGCCCGAAGACTGGCCGAGGCACAGATTTTATCTGAAACCCGAAAACTCGGAATCGTGGTGCGCCTGGTGCGACGATAACGATTACGGCATAGGCCTTTACGTTCCGGACGTGCGCAGATATATCGCCGGCAGATTCAGCTATAACGGCACGAAAGATCCGGCGGCGGGTCCCACGAACTACGTAGCGCCGTTAGCCATGATACGCCTCGTTTCGTACGAGCCGCTCTCGTATACCTATCTGATAACCGCGGGCGATCTGAAAACGATAAGAAGCAGATTCAAGAGCTGCAAAGATTTCGTGAAAAACGCCGATCTTACAGATCGCGCAAAATAACGCTCCATTCATTTACGAGCCGTTCGAGCGAAAACGCGGCGTTTGCCGGGCTCGTCGACGGCAGACGGAGGTAAGGCAGAGATACGGACGGCAAAACGTATTTTTCATACAGCTTTGCGGCGGTATTTCCGTTCAGATATACGGTTTTGATATCCGTGCCGGAGATCAGAGCCGCTATACCGTTCGGCGTAACGTTTCTGATCGAGCTGTCGGAGCTTTTTTCGACGTCGCAGCTTTGAATGACGTCCCAAAGGGCGATCCCGTGACGTATGAGAAACTCCTTTTTTCCGTTCGTATCAGCGGGCTGTTCTTCTCCGAACAGAGCCGGAAGGACCTTGAAAAAGCGGTTTTGTTTGTGCGCGTAATAAAATCCCGCCTCGCGTGAAGCGACGGACGGAAAACTGCCGAGTATAAGTATTTTCGCGTCGGGAGCGCATACCGGATCTATACCGTGGACCTGCATCGTATCACCTCTTTATAACGATAATAACACAAAAATGCGGATAAATCAAGATGAAAAAAATCTTTTCTTACCTGAGAGAATATAAAAAGCAGACGGTCCTCGCGCCGCTGTTCAAGCTCTTCGAGGTAGTGCTCGAGCTTTCGGTGCCTTTTATCGTCGCGGTCATAATCGACCGCGGCATAGGGGGATCCGATAAAGGCACGGTGGTGAAATGGAGCCTCGTGCTCTGCCTTTTCGCCGCGGTCGGTCTCGGCTTTGCCGTGACGGCGCAGTATTTCGCCGCCAAAGCCGCGACGGGCTTCGCCTGCAATATCAGAGAAGCGCTGTTTTTCCGTATTCAGGATATGTCTTACGCGGATATAGACCGGCTCGGAGTCTCCGCCCTGATAACGAACATAACGAGCGACGTCAATCAGATGCAGAACGGACTCAATCTGACGCTCCGCCTAGTTTTACGCTCGCCGTTCGTTGTAGTCGGCGCGATAGCCGCCTGTTTTATGACCGATCCCGGTTCGGCTTTGTATCTCGCCGCGGCGGTGCCGGTACTGCTCGCCGTCATATACGTTATAATGCTCGCCGGGGTCAGACTTTACGGCAAGGTGCAGACCGCGCTTTCTCTGATGGTCCGCCGCATACGCGAAAACCTCACCGGCGTGCGCGTGCTGCGCGCTTTCGGCAAAGAAAAAGACGAGACTGCGGCGTTTGATTCCGAAAACGGAGATTACGTCAGAAAACAGCGCAGATCCGGCAGGATATCGGCGCTTCTGAATCCCGT
>CACYEW010000268.1 GCA_902773455.1 uncultured Ruminococcus sp. | reverse complement strand
TGAGCGACAGCCGCATAGCTCGGCTGCGACATCATGTAAAGATTTATCATTCCGTTGTGCTTTACGGAATAACCGCCTTTGATATTTACAAACGACGGCTCGTCGTCGAATTCGAACAGATTATGATCATCGAATTCAAGCAGGCCGTAATAAGACGAATAGCGGCTCGGCAGATAATACATATCCGTGGCGAATCCGAGGTTGCGCAGACTGACGTAAGAGGTCACGAAGCCGAGATCCGAGTGCGATCTGTCGAGCAGTTTGTTTTCGTTTATGCGGTCTTCTTTTATGCCGAGTATCCGGTAGAATAATTCGGACGAATCCTCCGGCATATAATCCTCGCCGTACGGAATGTCGTACGGAACGTCAACCGGAGCGGCGACGTTCCATCTGCCGTGCGCGTAATCCCCGCCTATCCACGACCGCAGATATACCGTATCGTCGGTCTGCGATCTCAGAGTGAAAAGCCTTATGTTGTCGAACTGACGCTCGATCGGTTTGATCGGAGTCGAGACGGCGCTCACCGAAGCGTATTTCGGCTCGGTGAATTTTTCAAAGGTTATAAACCCGTACAGATAACTTCTCGCGGCGGCGACGAGCGATTCGACCGCTTTGATCTCGCCTATCGGCTCCTTAAACTTTTTTGCCGGGTAAACGCCTACCGCCAGCACGAGCGCGGCGGCGACCAGTCCGGCGACGCCGGAAATCGAGGAACGTCTGAAATTGTTTTTACGGTCTTTGTTCTTCGCTCCCTCCGGCGTTCTGGAGGCGGTGAAAGAGCCGCAGTATTTGAGCACGAGCAGGCCGACGCCGGCGGCGACGATGAACAGAAACGCGAAATTCTCGTTCATCATATTGTAGGTGAAGCAGACCGTCATGACCGCCGCCGCGGTGATCACCGGAGGCATAAGACGTATCTTTCTGACGGTCGAATGAACGAATATGAAATTGATGATCGCGCAAAGCGTAACGAAGGCGACGATGATCGTTTTTTCGGAGCCGGGCATTCTCGGATCCGTGCCGTCGACCTTGACCATGAAATAAGCAAGCGACGAAAATCCCGAGTCCGAGAGAGCGACTATCGCGCGGTTCCACGCCATGAGCGGCGCGTAATAGAAGAATTTCGGTATCCCCACGCCGTTTATAACGAAGAACACGGCGGCGATGAAGATGAACATGAAGATCCTGAACGCCGTGCGGTTCGTCAGCTGAGTGATCGCTCCCAGATAAGCGACGAGACTGCAGGAGGCGCATACGATGAACACGAAGAGCATATGCAGACCGCCCGTAAAGCGGAAGCTGTCGTTGAGCATCAGACATACGCCGAAGGCGCCGCAGAGCGCAACGACAAGACGGCATAACGAACCCGCTATGACGGAACCTGTTTCGGGCTCGGGCGTGAATACGGCCTTGCCCTTTTTTGTCAGCATTTTTCCTCTTGCCATTTTATTGTCTGTCAGTTGATCTCGGACGCGGATACCGAACGTACGGCGATACCGTTTTCGGCAAGCGTCTCGATATATCCTTTATACGCTTTTTTGAGGTCGTCGGGACGGTATATCTTCGCGAACGGCTCGCAGACTATGACCTCGGTCCTGCCTGCTCTGCCGGAGCATTCGCAAAGCGTCTCCACTACCTGATCTGTCAGATACGAGAGAATGAAAACGAAGGTGCCGAACTTGTCCTCTATCCCCGCCGCAAGCGACGAAATAGGCAGATCCGGCGCGATCGGCGTCGCGCTGAAATAGTCGAACAGATCTTCAAAATCAGCAAGCGACTCGCAGCACGTGCGGTTCACGCGGTTCGCGCCGCCGAAATTTGCCCGGCAGTCGTGGAATATGACGTTCACGCTCTCGTCGCGGTGCAGATGCGCCGTCACGTAAGAGCAGGCGACCTCGACCGCCGCGTCGACGCAGTATTCGTTTATGTCTTCCCGGTTGCCGGACATATCTTCCGTATCGAATCTCGCGCACATATCCGTAAAAACGTAAGTGCTGCGTCCCGTCTCGGAACCGAATTTTTTTACCATGAGAGACTGAGTCTTGCCCGACAGCTTCCAGTGGATGTTTTTCATCGGGTCTCCGGCAGCGTATTCTTTTATATCGGTCTGTTCCGATCTGTCGTAGCCGGCCGCCTCTGTACGCGCCGACGGAGCGTCTGTCGCGCCTCTTTCCGTACCGAAGCCGAGATCGAGACGTCTCGGTACGATAAAAACGTCCGCTTCGTTTACGCCGCTTATCCTGATCCGGAAAAACTTAAGGAGGTCGTAAATATATACGCTCTTTATCCCGATGACGTAATAACCGCGGTATATGAAGACCATCCTGCGGTCGTCGGCATACTTGCCGAAAGGCAAAAGCGAAAGCACGCAGTCGTGATCGACGCACGATAACCTGACCTCGTCGGGCAATATGAATTCAGCTTCCACGAACGGGAAGGGCAGAGGCGAACGGTTGTCCACGCTGAGCGAATAATTGACCGTGCTTTTCTTTTCCGCGCGCTCCGTATCGCACTGAAGATATGCCCGTACGGCGGTTTTGCCCGTCAGAATATAAATCAGCTCAATAAAAGGCAGGGCGGATATGACGACCAGAAACACCGCCGATATCGAGTTCGGCATGGTCTGAGAAAAGACCAGAGCGACAACGAAAAGCAGCACCCATATGAGAAAGTACGGCGTGACGGCAAAAGCCCGTCTCTTTTTCTTTCTTTGTTTCATTGTTTACCGTAAGGAATTTCCGTGTTTTTGAGTATGTCGAAGAGTATCGATTCGGACGTCACCCCCGCGGATCTCGCTTCGCGGTGAAGCACAATCCTGTGCGATACGGACGGTACGAACACCTCGGCGACGTCCTCCGGTACGACGTAATTCCTGCCGTTCATAAAAGCGGTAGCCTGCGCCATTCTCATAACGATCAGCGAGGCTCTCGGGCTGGCGCCGAGAGATATCTCGTCTCTCTTTCTCGTCTGCGACGTAAGATCGACTATGTAGGAATAAATCAGCTCGTCGGTCTTTATCTCGGAGATCAGTTTTTTCATCGAAGAAAGCTCTTCGGCGTTCGATACGCATCTGACCGAGGAAAGCGGATTGACGCCGCGCCTGTCGGCGAGTATGCGCTCTTCTTCTGCTTTCGTGGGATATCCGAGAGTGAGCCTGACCGAAAAACGGTCGAGCTGAGCCTCGGGCAGAGGGTACGTGCCGACGAATCCGGCGGGGTTCTGCGTGGCGATGACGGTGAACGGTTCGGGCAGCGTATAGCTCACGCCGTCTACCGTTACCTGACCTTCCTCCATCGCTTCAAGAAGAGCGGACTGCGTTTTCGGCGAAGCGCGGTTTATCTCGTCGGCGAGAAGTATGTTGCACATAACGAGACCTTCGGTGAAAACGAACGTCTCTTTCTGACGGTTGTAGATGTTGAAGCCCGTTATATCGGAAGCCATGAGATCGGGCGTGAACTGCGCGCGCTTGAACGAAAGCCCGAACGCCGCGGCGACGGCGGACGCGAGAGTGGTCTTACCGGTGCCGGGAACGTCTTCGATGAGTACGTGACCGCCGGTGAGCAGCGCGGTAAGCAGAAGCTTTATCTCACGGCGCTTGCCGACAACGGCTTTCCCGATCTCGCCGATCATTTCTTCTATTTTGTCTTTATATATTTCGTATTCTTCGTTTGCCATAACGCTTTCTCCGATCGGATTACTGATTTTAATAATAATAGCATATTATTTGAGCCGTGGCAATAGTTAAAATGAAATTTTATTTATTTTTTTACAAAATCCACATATTGGTCCGTCTATACGCGAAAGAGAACGGCAAGAATATCCGTAGAACGCACGAGAGGAGAATGAAAATGCAGATCAGCCGCGGAGATATATATTACGCCGACCTTTCGCCGGTCGTCGGTTCGGAGCAGGGAGGTCTTCGCCCCGTACTTATAATCCAGAACGACGTCGGCAACAGATACAGCCCTACGGTGATAGCCGCCGCGATCACAAGCAGAATAACGAAAACTCAGCTCCCGACGCATATAGGCGTCTCCGGCGCAAGCTGCGGACTCGCTAAGGATTCCGTTATACTGCTCGAACAGGTCAGAACGATAGATAAAAGAAGACTGCGTGAAAAGATCGGCCACGCCGATCCGCAGACCATGCAGCAGGTGAGCGGCGCGCTGTCAGTAAGCTTCGGACTGTAACGGCCGGCGCCGCAACGTGACGAGGTAAGAGGTAAGAGTGGTTTCCGCTGTCGCACGGCGATTCAAGCCGCTTTCTTTCCGTGATCTCGCGCGCGGCGCCCCCCTTTACCGCGCGCGATCATTCGGCACAGCCGAATGATCCGGTCCTCACGTTTTGCGCGCATTACTTTCGTTTCGCCGCCCCGTATGAAGAATACGGGGAGGAGGGGGAGCGGGGGAATTAGTGAATAGTGAATAGTGAATAGTGAATAGTGAAGGTGTCGCTTACGCGAC
>CACYEW010000267.1 GCA_902773455.1 uncultured Ruminococcus sp. | reverse complement strand
ATTCCTGACGGCGTTACGAGTATAGGCGATCAGATGTTCTACTCATGCACTAGTCTGACGAGCGTGACCATACCCGACAGCGTCACACGTATAGGCAACAGTGCGTTCTACGACTGCGCCGGCCTGACGAGTATAAACTTTAACGGTACAGTTGAGCAATGGGATGCAATCTATAAGGATTGGGGTTGGAACACTAATACCGGCGATTATACGGTACACTGCACGGACGGAGATATACCGAAAAACTGAGTAAAACAAAAAAAATCGGGGAGAGCGATCTTCCCGATTTTTTATATTTCAAAACCGCCTCGCGGCGGTTTTTTTGTTATCGTTATTCGAGCGGTTCTGTGCAGGGGCAGATCAGGGGGAGGTTCTTGTTCACCGGGCAAGCCCATTTTACCGCGTTTCTGATTATGCGGCGGATATGCTCGTTATGATATGCGCCGTTCGTCTCGTGACCGGGCTGCAGATAGAATATCCTGCCGTTGCCGCGCACCCACGTACAGCCGGATCTGAAAACTTCTCCGCCGTTGAACCAGCCCATAAGTACGACCTCGTCCGGCTCGGCTATGTCGAACGGCTCGCCGTACATCTCCTCGCAGTCGAGAGCGAACGTTTCCGGCACGCCCTCGGCGATCGGGTGGTTCGGTTTGATGACCCAGAGCCTTTCTCTTGCGCCGTCGCGCCATTTGAGATTGCAGGTCGTACCGAGCATCCGTCTGAATATCTTTGAATGGTGACCGGAATGAAGGACTATCAGTCCCATACCGGCAAGCACGTGGCGCTGTACTCTGTCGACCACCTCGTCCGGCACTTTATCGTGCGCCATGTGTCCCCACCAGATCAGAACGTCGGTATCGTCGAGGACCTCGTCCGTAAGGCCGCATTCGGGCATATCGAGCGTTACCGTTCTCACCTCGGTATCTTCGCCGCGAACGATGGCGGCTAACGTGCCGTGTATGCCCTCCGGGTGTACCGCTCTTACGTTCGGATCCGATTTCTCGTGTACGTTTTCGTTGTATATCGTGACTTTCATGACCAGCCTCCGTTTTTTTCTTAATTATACCATACCGTTTCGGATTTTGCAATAGGCGGCGCGAATTTTGCTTTTCAAAAGCAAAATTCGATCATTCTGTTGACAGGATCGGAAAAAGATGCTATAATCGTCTAAAATGAACACAGAGGGATCTTATGAAAAGAAACGCGGTCATACTGCTTCTTCTCGCGGCCGTTTTATCCGTTTCCTCCTGCGCCGCGCCGTCAGAGCCTTTGCCTACGGCGGCGCTGACCGAAAAGCCGGTTACGGCTCAATCGCCGGAAACGGAAACGCGGGCGGAAACCGAAAAAGAAACGGAAACGGAGAAACCGGAGGAATATATGTCTTATCAACTCATACGCGATCTGAATTTTGAGCGCGGCATAATCCTGCTCAGCCAGAAGGATCATCAGCACGGCGACACGGTCAAAGAACTTGCGGAACACGATTTTTACGGCAAAGAGGCGAAAAAACCGATATGGAGGCTCGCTCAATGGGATTCGGGTCCCGATCTCGTATCGAATCTCACAGAGTCCGCGCCCGATACGATAACCGACGGAAAGCGGCGCACGTTCCGTTACGAGCCCGAAAGCAACACTATGACGTTTCGTCTCGATACGTCTGCGTACTACGAAGGCAGACCGGCGGTACAGGGCGATTACTGGCCTCATCTTCTGATAGAAGAGCCGACGTTTGAGATCTTCAGCACCGGAAAAAACAACGTCTATTACAAATGCGACTCCGACAAAATGATCGTTTCCTTCGATATAAGGCTCGGCGATTACAAGGAGACTCCGATAGACGGCGACTGGGTGCGCGCAGCGCAGTTTCTGATGTATTTCTACGTAAAGGGCATCGATACGGACGACTTCTGCTGGTTCGGTCTTCAGCTTTTCGACAACCGCTGGGAGCTGAACGGTCATTACGTCGGTTACGACGGCGGCAAAGCCGACGCGTCCGGCGCGATGATATTCTCAATAGGCTCGCAGTATATTTACGGTCTTGACGGCGATACTCTCTGGAAAAACGGCAAGCCTGAGCCGAACGGCGACTGGATACACGTTGAAGTGGATATAAAACCGTATCTGCAAAGAATGTTCGAGCGCGGCAATGAAGACAACTATTTCAAGGCGAGAAGCCTTTCCGGGCTTCGCATAAACGGTATGAATCTCGGCTGGGAAACGATCGGCACGTTCGATCACACCATGCAGATCAGAAACCTCAAGCTCGAATCTTTCAGAAAAAGTTGAAAATATTTCAAAAAACGCTTGACATTTGCCCTTCTTATATGATATAATGCTTCCGCACTTGAATAAAAGCAAGGGCAATGAAGCCGTGGAAAGATGGCTGAGTTGGTCTAAGGCGCACGACTGGAAATCGTGTAAGCGCTAATACCGCTTCCAGGGTTCGAATCCCTGTCTT
>CACYEW010000266.1 GCA_902773455.1 uncultured Ruminococcus sp. | reverse complement strand
TCGTAGTCTTCGACGCCGTCGCGCACGGATTCGAGACGGAGCGAGCCTATGGGTCCGGGGTAACCGTCGCTGCCGTATTTTTCGATATATTCGGGCAGCGCTCCGCCCGGATATATAAGCACGCCGTTGCCGTAGTCGTTATATCCGAACTGCGCGTCGGCTTCATGCTTCTTTGTCCAGTGCTTCGCGTCTTCCCAGTCGTTGACCATATAGTATAAGAAACCGTCGACGTTATAAAGCTTCTGCTGCCAGAACATGAGTCTGTGTACGACCGATTCGTCGTTGATCGAGAGCGTTATCTCGGGATCGTGCGGGAATCTCGTAACGTACCACCATACCTCGTCGCCCTCAGCCTGATGACGCGCCATACGTTCGGGAAGTGTGCCGAGCTCCTCTTCGAGCTGCTTCGTATAATATAAATACGTCATCGTCGGATCAGCTTTATAGTCTTTATACGTCGTGAAGAAATAGTTGTGCGGACACCAAACGTTCACGTAATCCTCGATATACTTGAAGAAATCGACGGACGGATTCGTTTTCAGCACGGCGTTATAATGTATCGGTATTATCATTTTATATTCGCCGAATATCGATTTTATCGTCTTGGCGTTTGAAATGATATTATTGAGCGCGGCGACCGTAAGAGGTTCGTCGTCTTTATCGGGATAGAAATACGCGCGGTCGAGCCAGCTCTGCTTTTTCGATATGCGGTTGTACGCTGCCTGAAGGTATTCTTCGGAAAACGTGGTCTTCCACGTGAGCGTGAACGCGGTCATTCTCGGATCGTCGAGATATTTCTCCACGTTATCGTCCCAGTACGCGCCGCGTTTGGCGTAAGGAAGCGTATAGCAGTTGATCTTGTTTTCGAGCAGATATTCGTAGTAGATCGCGTAAAGATCGTCTTCGAGGCCGTCGACGGTGGTCGCTTCTCTGTTATGACCTACGATCATCGCCCATTCGCCGAGGTCGGAGAGCGTTTTGCACGACGAGGCGACCGGCAGAGCGAAATCCCATACGTACGCGTAAACGTACGCTTTTTTGATCTCAGCCCCGTTTTCGTCTTTCAAAACCGCCGTCGCTTTGTACTGGCCGGACGGAGTATCCGATTTGGATTTCACTTTAATTATGAACATCCTGCTCTGATTTGCCGGCAGGTCGAAGCCGTGCTCGAGCACGGGTATCGGGTCGGCTACGGTCTTGCCGTCGACGTCGTCGAAATAGTAGCCGTAACAAATCTCTTTATCTAATTTATTGCCTTTGCCGTCTTCGAAATCGGAGACTTCGAGCGACAGCGATTTTTTACCGCTTTTTGACGAGAGCATAAGGTGGCAGCCCTCGATCTCATTTTGCGCGAGCTTTATCTGATACGTGTTTCTGCCGTTCGATTCGACTGTTTCAGCCGGCGTATTCACGTACGAATGATCGAACCAGAGCGTAACGTCTTTGTCTTCGTTTGCCGCGGTCACGGCTTCGTTTGAAATTTCGGGAGCGTGAGCGGCCGCTTTTTTCAAAAGCTCATCGGAGGCTTTCTTCTCTTCCGCGGTCATTTCTCTGCCGCTCGGAGTTTTTACTATGAACGAGGAAAGATCTTCTCCGTCCTTTACGAATCTGACGGACGCTATATACATCGTCTCGCCTTCGCCCGCGGCGCTCGTTGAGAAGTCGAGGCGCAGAGCGTTCAGCTTACCGTTCCAGGCGTTCGATCCGTTCATATTGAATATAATATACTGCCAGCCGTCGTCGGTATTGTCATAGGAAACGCGTTTGATGCAGTTTCCGTCCGCGCCGGTGACCTTGCCCGCGGCGTAAAACAGCTCGAAGGCAGAAGAGGTCATATTCTCGACCTTGGCTTTTAAGATTATGTATTTACATTCGCTCGCTTCTATCTGCGCAAGTCCGAACGCCTTGACGTACTTCTTATAATTGAACATTGCGTAAGGATCGGTCGTCTTTTTCGTCGTCGAAAGCTTAAGAAGCCAGCCGTTTTTCTCATCGAGAACGGTCGAGACCTCGCAGTCTTTTTTCTCCGATACGGATTTCAGTATCTGCGTTTCTTCAAACGTGATGAGCCACGGATCGTTGGGTCCGTCAAGATCCGGCGGCGCTTCGGTAACCGGCTCAGTCTCTTGTGTTTCCGTCTCTTCGGGTTCCGTATCGGGTCTGTCCGTCACGGTCTGCGGATCGGTGCGGACCTCAGATGCGGCCGCTTCCGTCGCCGACGTGTCGTCGGCGGGACGGTCCGTACACGCCGCAAGCGTGAACGCGGTCGCGAGTATCAGCAAAAGCGATATTATTTTTACTGTTCTTTTCATATTCCCTCAGTTATTTCAAAACGATGGATTTTATAAATATCACGTCGCCTTTGGCGCACGAGTCGAAATAGTCGAATCTTATTTTGTTGATCTTGCCTTTCCAGAACGAGAGTTTGCCGAGATCGACGGTCAGCGTATGATACTGTCCGTCTTTTATAAGCGAAACACGCGTACGCTCGCTTCCGTCGGGATTGTTCTTGCTTCCGGTGCATAAGAACAGATCGGAAACGTACGATCCGCTATTGTTAGATTCGGGGATCATATAGGTGATCTCAAGCGTCTGAAGATCTTCCGCGTAAAGCGCCGTACCGTTGGCGGTGTAGTTTATCGCCACCTGCGGATCGTTCGGATCCGTGTTCGTCAGTTTTGCGGCTTTCTGCTCCGCGCTGTAAGATATTTCGGTATTGTAAGGCTCGGTGAGCGCCGCTACGGCCGTTTCGGAATCAAATACGATGTTTTTATAATTCATTTCCAGAACGCGCGCCGAAATGTAATTGTTGTGAAGCGAGGCGTTGTCGGAAAAGTCCTTATGCGCCTTGAAGGTCGCGCGGATCTGATCGACCGTACCGGTGGTTATGAGATAGCCGTATTCTATCGGATAATACGACACCATTTTTATCGTATTGAGCGGAGCGACGTAGTTGGTCGCGTCATTCATCGAAGATTTACTGCGGTTATAATTGTATTTGCCTGCGTATAACACGTCCACGTTCGGAACGTACAGACCCACGCCGAAGCCGTCCGTTTTAGATGTCCAGGAGCACCAGGTCTCCGAATTGCCGACTTTTACAGGGAACCGGCAGTCGGGCGCGTATCTCGGGTCGCCCCAGAACTGCAGATCGTCGCGGTATGAAAGCTCGCCGTCTGTCCACGGGTCGCTTCCGCCGTACCAGGTAAATCTGTCGAGATAACTGACGGTATAGAACGCCGGCAGCTCCTGATCGGAATATCTGTGCTCCCAGCCGGAGAAATCGACGAACCTGTTATCGACTCTGATGCAGTCCGATTCAAGCGTATATGTATTCTCCATATAGCTTCTCGATATCTTGCCGTTGAGCGACCAGTCCTGCGGCTGAGCTTTGATATAAACGGAATTTTCCTTGACCTCTATATCTATCAGGCGGCTCTGGTTACCGTACTGGTCGCCGCCCTGAACGGGGTTGTATACCCACTTGCCGCCGTTATAGTTGCCGGGCTGGTATTCGCTGTTGCCCGCCGTACCGTAGTACGACTGCTGGATGAGCCTGCCCGTATCGTGACCGTTTATCAGATTTGTAAGACCGCTTATCGTTACGGTCTTATCCTGAATGTAATTGACGCCGCCGCCCCAGCTCAGGCGTATGCCGAGTTTGAATCTTGCGTTTTCGAGATAGTAAGTCTGTTCGTTATAGACGTTTACGGTCTCAACGGACATATCCCGGAGGGCGAATTTGAACTGCTTGCCGGTGCATGAGGTGATCTTAAGCGATTTCACGCCGTTTGCTTTCGTCTTGTTAAGATACGTCGAAATAAGACCTTTGAAAGCGGCGCCGCTTGCGGCTTCGAGATAGTAATCGTCGGTCTTTTCTCTGCCGGACGCAAAATACGTAACGTAAATATGAAGCGGCTGATCCGACGTATAATCGAACGTCATACGGTTGAAATCGGTTTTGAACGATCCGCTTTCAAACGTGAGCGTCAGCTCTTTTGAAACGGTGAACGTTCCGTTCTTTTCGGACGAATGACCGCTCGGCGTATATCCGGCGCCGCCCGCGCTGTATTCGGGTTTCGGCGGTTCGGTAACGGGTTCCGTCACCGGCTCGGTTTTCGCTTCGGTAACGGGTTCGGTTTTCGCTTCCGTCACCGGCTCGGTCTTCGCTTCCGTTGCGGGTTCCGTTTTCGCTTCCGTCACCGGCTCGGTCTTCGCTTCCGTCGCAGGTTCCGTTTTCGCTTCCGTCACCGGCTCGGTTTTCGCTTCCGTCGCGGGTTCCGTTTCCGCTTCGGTGGCAGGCCCGGTCTTCGCTTCGGTCAAAGCCTCGGTAACTTTCTCCGTCGGAGCCGCAGTCGGATCCGCGTTTTTTTCCGTCGTGGCCGCGATATCGCCGCCGGTGCATGACGTTATCAGCGTCAGGACCGAAAGCAATAAAGCGGTGATCACCGTTACATATTTTTGTTTCATGATCCTTGTCCTTTCAAAATCGTATTACCATTATAAAACGTGACGGCGCCGTTGTCAATGTGAAAAAATCAAAAAAAATGTTAAAACTATTGACTTAACGCGATTTCTATTGTAAAATAGACGTGAAAATAATGAAAGGTGTTTTATCTATGAAGAAGATCACAGCCGTTATCACGGCATTATTCATTCTGATAGCCGCTGCGTCGTGCGACGCTGCCGTAACGCCCGTGCCCGGTTCGACCGCGCCGGCGGAGACGGGCTCGGTAACCAAGCCCGCGGATACTGAAAAAGCGACCGAAGCGCAAACCGAAGCCGCCACGGAGAAGGCGACGGAAGCGCAGACCGAAGCCGCCACGGAGAAGGCGACGGAAGCGCAGACCGAAGCGCCGACGGAGAAAGTCACCGAAGCGCCGACCGAGCCCGTAACGGAAACTCCGACCGAACCCGTAACGGAACAGGATACGGCATACCCGCCCGATGAATACGATTCCGTGCTTGTCAAAGAAAAGTATTACAACAGTGAAGGCGTTCTGATGCACGAGTACGTTTACGAAAACGGTCTGCGTATGAAAGATCTGTATTTTTACGGAGACGGAACGCCCATGTCGAGCATCGAATATATATACTTGGCGGACGGCAGGCTGATGGGATCCGTGACGTACAACCCTAACGGATCCGTATCGGAAAGCACTGAGGTAACGTACGACGTTCTTGAAGAAGGAAACGGTATCACGACGCACGTGACCACCACAAGATCATATAACGACGAGCACAAACCGACCGTCATTTTTGAAGAGAGCCGCAGCTATAAAAAAGGCGTCCTGCTCTACGGCACGGACGTAGATACTTATCTGAAATACGTTCCCGAAAACGACGCTTATCTTGAAGATACCTCGTACGCCACGCAGTACACCTACGAATACGATAACGAAGGACTGTTGGCAAAAGAAACGGTCGACTCGTCCGGTATGAAAACGGTCACAACGTATTCTTACGACTATGAAGGAACGCTCATTAGGTTAGACAGAACGCCGGAAGGCCTGGACATCAAGCCGACATATCAGATATATGAATACGCCGACGGCGGACTGCTTCTCAAAATGACGATGTACGAGATCGACGGCTCGGTACGCAACTATACGCTCTATGACTATAATCAGTTCTATCAGGTGAAAAAGGCGACGGTATACGGAGCCGGCAAAGAGATCGACGGATATACCGAATACGAATACAAGCTTGTTCACGTCGGCGGAGGCGTCGGCTGATATCCGTGTAAAGACGTTTAACGTCCGTACGGCAAACGACCCGATCATAATGTAAAAAAGCAGCCCGGGAGGCTGCTTTTTCCGTTTATTTTGATCACAGAAGTTTTTTGCCCGATCCCCACGCTTTTCCGACGGCTTCGCCTATGAGGTTATAAGTGTTGTTGAACGGATCGAAGCATACGGGCGCGACTTTTTTAATATCGACCTCGCCGTCGGTCATAGCGCTTTCGTCCACGCTGACGTTGACGATCTCGCCCTTTAAGATGCAGGTCTCTTTATTGAATTCCTTCACGCGGCATTCCATACATACGGCAAGCTCGTTTATCACGGGCGCGTTTACGAATTCGCTTTTCGTCGCCGTGAAACCGGCTTTTGCGAATTTATCGGACACCCTGTTGCCGCTCGCGATACCGACGTAATCGCACCCCTCTATATGTGCCGCGTCAGCCATACTGACCGTGAAAGCGCCGGTCAACTCAAAGTTTTTGCAGGTTTTGTGTCCGACGGAGAGGCAAACGGATATTTCGTTTTCCTCGCTTATTCCTCCCCACGCCGCGTTCATCGCGTTAGGTTCTCCGTTTTCGTCGTAGGTTGCGATTATCCATACCGGCTGGGGGTATGAAAGCGGTTTTGCTCCGAAATTTTTTCTTTTCATTTTGTTTCTCCTTTTGATTTATTCGGGCCAGACGAACGTCGGGTTGAGACAGGCTTCGCCGTTGTCGATCAGTAAATTCCGACCCGACATCGATCTGTTCGTAAGCGTAAGAAATACTATCCAGTCGGACGTCTCTTCAAGCGTCGTCCATTTCTTCATCGGCGTTACGTCCATTATTCTTCCGAAAAGCTCCGGATCGTCCGTCACGGGAGCGTTCGACTCCGTATAAACTCCGCCGAACGAAACGGCGTTGCAGGTCACTTTTCGCGGCGCGAGCCTTATCGCGGCGTTTTTCATGTAACCGACCAGCCCAGCCTTCGAAGCAGCGTAATACGGGAATTCCTGCCCCGATACCGATGAAGCCGAAGCGTTGAAAAGCACCGATACGAGCTTATCGGAGCACATATATTTCTCCGTCACGTTTATGGCGCCTTTGAGGTTTGTTTCGATATCGTCTTCTCCGTTCTGCGTGCCGGCGTTATTGACGATAACGGCGATATCAGGCACGTCGGGTAAATCCTCCGCGCGTCTGATATCCGCCTTTATATGCACGTAATTTTCACTTTTTATCGAGGGATCGCGGATATCGATACCGTATACGGTATGTCCGAGAGAAATAAATCTTTCCGCCGCGGCTTTGCCTATGCCGCGGGAAATACCCGTAATAAGTATATTCATATACCGTTTTTCTCCTTATATTCCTTCCCTACTCCGTCTTTTTCCCATTTCTTCAGGACCGCATATCCGATCGGCGAGAATACGACCTCCATAACAAGCTCGAGCGCGGCGCCGAGGATCGAACAGGTGAAGCATTGCAGGATCGTCCATGAAAATCCGTCCCAGAAGATCGGAGCGAACACCGTAAAGGTAAGGATCGCGAAAATGAAATTATCGAAAAACTGACCGGCAAAGGTCGATACGTAGCTTCTGCACACGAAAGCGAGCTTGCCGTCGGGGTTCTTTTTGAAAAGCTTTCCGATGCCCCAGTTCATGAAATTATTTATGACGGCGGACGATATGAAAGCCACCGTGCTTGATAAAAGTATGAACCACGTGCCGCCGATTATACCGTTGAACGCCGAGAAATCCGTACCGGGAGGATCGGGTATAACGCTGACGATGAAGAATATCAGACAGACGAGCAGGTTCACGCACATCGCAAAAACCGAAAGCTTTGTAGCCGCCTTCGGACCGAAGGCTTTCGTCACCATATCCATACATAAAAAGGACAGCCACGAAACCAGTATTCCGCCGTCTACCGCAAGCCAGCCGGACTGATAGATCGTCTTGTTGGCGAGCAGGTTCATTATTACGACCGAGATCGAAAAAAGCGCGACGACGACCGGAGGCAGGCTCCGGAACAGCAGTTTTGTGTCTGTCAACATAAATTTTAATTTGTTTTTCATCATTTCTCCTTGGTTTTATTTTGTTAAGCGAAGGATTTAGAGGCCGAACTCCGCTGATGCCGGGCTTTGCCCGTGAGAGCTATTATATCACTTTTTTCGGTAAAGTCAATACTATTTGATCTTTTTCCGACCGAAAGTTCCGTATTCGATCACTTCCGCGCCTTTGATATCCGACGCGAATTTGAGAAGCTTGTCGTAATCGGGTATCATTCCCTGCGCTTTATAACGCTTATCGCCGGATGATACGAATTCGATCCAACTCCCTCTGCCGGTCTCGTATATCTCGACGCGTCTCACGTCTTTGATCTTCAATTCACTTTTCTTGAAAACGCCGTGAAAAACGATACGGTCTTCATAAACGACGATCTTAGTTCTGCAGAAGTATAAAGCGATAAAAACCGACGCAAAGGCGAAAGGTATCGCCGATACGATCGCGGAAGAAAGCGCGAGGTCTTTGCCCGCGGCGATAAAGCACATCCCAAGCACGAAAAACGGTATGACGGGCATAACGATCTTTATGAAAGTCGAATGTTCGTAACAGACCGGGCTTTTTATGATTTCATCCACTCCTTCCAGACGTTTTCACAGGCTCCGACGGTCGCCGCTCTGCCGTTACGCACGACCGGCGTTTTTATGAGAGCCGGATCGTTATAAAGCGCGTCGATCTTGTCTTCCTCGTACGCGTACGCGGATACCGTCGCGGCTCCGTCGTTTTTTTCGTTAATTATCGCGGCAAGTCCGAGCGCGGCGACAACGCTTTTAAGCTCTCCCCTGCTCATACCGTAGCGGTCAAGATCGATATACTGATATTTTACGCGGCGCTCTTTGAAAAAACGCTCCGCCTTTTTCGTATCGAAGCACTTGCTTCTGCCGTAAATCTGTATATTCAGTTTATCTGTCCTCCTGAGTTTCTTTTATATCAGTATAGCGTAAAAATATGAATAAATCAATTACGCCGGCGCGGCGACCGGCAAGAAAGCGCCGCCGGATCAGGTTTTTGCGGCAAAAAAGCAAAATTTACTGAATTTTCTCAATAATTTCGAGCCGCCGCTTCTTGATTTCCGCGCGATTTTATGGTATTATAAAGTATCATTTGATCGTTATATCGCGTCTGATGCGGCGCGGAAAATAAAAGGGAGGTACCGGAATGTATACGGATAACGAAAATGAGATAACAGAAGAAATAACGGAAAATCAATTATTTACGGACGAAGATAAACCTGAAAACGCCGAGGATTTTTATTATCATGAAAACAAGCACGAGATAGTCACGCGGGTCGCGTTTTTGTGCGGAGTGAACGATTATCATCTTACGGGAGGAAACGGTCAGTTCCTTATTGAAGTCATAGACGCTCTCAAAAAAGATCCCAAAGCGCTGCTTATGCGCCATTTGTGTATCGTAAGAAACAACATTGAGCACAATTTCAAAAAGATCGCGACCGCTATGTCAAAGGAAGGACGCGCGTTTTTCAGCCTCACCGAGTATATCCCGGCGCAGTCTTTATCATATATCGGCGAAAGCGATATACGGCTGCCGTATTCAAGCAGACTCCTTACCGATATACTCGGCGAAATCAACCGGGCGATCTCAGACAGGATCAACAACTGCAAGGACATATTTCCGACGTGGGTAAACTGGGAATACATCAGACAGCTTTTCGTTATGCCCGACGGCACTAAGCCTGCGGGAATGCAGAAGGCGGCGATACTGTTCTACGAAAACGTCACGCTTTACCCGTTCAAGACCTATATCAACTGGAAGCCGCACGAGGTCGGCAATCTTTTCAAAAACGATTACTTTTTCGTCCGCGAATTATACGATCAGCACGGCGACAGAATGTTCGATATCAGCAATCTGTCGGACGTCAGCGACGGGATAAAAAACAGGATATACGATTTTCTGGACGAGAGCTCGAAAACCGTGCTGATAGTCGACTGTGAAAACGCCGATCCGTACGGGCTGTGCGCGATGTTCAGATCACTTGACGACTTTCAGCTTGAAAAGATCGATAAGATAATACTGTACGACGATCCGAAAGCCTCTTCCGGTTGGCGGTTCTTTGAGCAGCATATCAGCATCGATCCGTCGAAGATCGAGCACAACGTCATTCAGCGTATTCTTGATCATAAATCTCTTCTCGACGTTAAGCTTACCGCGCGTATCACGAAGGAGTTTTACAAGTGCTCCGTCGAATCGTTCGTTCTCGTTTCAAGCGATTCGGATTTCTGGGGAGTGATGGAAGAGATCCCCGACGCGAAATTTCTCGTTATGATCGAACACAGAAAATCAAGCGCGGAGCTTATAAAAGTTTTCGACGAGCACAACGTCTTTTACTGCTACGCAGACGCATTCTATACCGGTATGGACGATTCGCTCAAAAAGCAGGCGATATTCTCGGAGATCGAAGCTTTTCTTGACGAAAAGAAATTCAACGCCAAGGATCTGCTCGAAAACGTGCTGATAACCACGCGGGTGGAAATGGATCAGGCGGAAAAGACAAGGTTTTACGATAAATATCTCAAAAATATGCAGCTTCGCGTCTCAAAAGAAGGAGAGGTAACGATCGACGTCAGAAAGTGAAAGCTCTTCCCCTCTCCGCAAGCCGTCCGCGCAAGGATAACGGAACGCTTGAAGAAAAACGGGAACG
>CACYEW010000265.1 GCA_902773455.1 uncultured Ruminococcus sp. | reverse complement strand
GGTCTGCTCTTCGGTCCGGCGAAAGCCGCGAACGCGGGCGGCGTTGCAACGTCGGCGCTTGAAATGTCGCAGAACTCCATGAGACTTTCGTGGACGTTCGACGAAGTCGACGCGAAGCTCAAAGACATAATGGTCAACATCTATCACAACGTCGCGAACGCCGCGAAGGAATACGGGCTCGAAGGCAACTTTGCCGCGGGCGCGAACATAGCCGGATTCCTCAAGGTCGCGGACGCCATGATGTGGCAGGGCGTGGCTTATTGATTTAATAACAACTGAAAAATCGGGGTACCTTTGCAGTACCCCGATTTTTTCATATTGATTATTTTGAAAGTTCTCTTTCAAGAGTTTCGCCGAGCAATACTCTTACGGCGTGGATATAATCGTCGTTATCGGCGTAGGTAAGAACGCTCGTGGTTATTCTCGATACCATATCGTTCAGCGCTTTCGTGCCGAGCTTGGCTTCAAGCATACAGAGCATCTGATAGTCTTCTATACCGTCTCTGATGTTTTCAAGTCTCATGGTCGGTATCGGATAAAGCGTGCCGAACGTGTGGCCGCTGTATATAAGTATACCGTCGCCGAAGGCGCCGCCTGTCCACGGCTGAGCGGTTCCCCAGTAGTTGACCTTCCAGTAGTCTACCGCCCAGTAAAGCATGCCGGTGACGTTCAGCTGTTTCATCTGCCAGAGGCTCACTATCGTCTCGGTACCGTCGCTCAGAAGCTGCCAGTTTACGTAGGGCTCCGTCGGGTTGACGCATATATACGCCCAAAGCTCGTCTCCGCCGGCGACTTCGTTTTTCATTCTGTCGGTGAATACTCCGTATTTTGCGTCCTGCTCTTTGCTCTGCAGATACGAAGCTCCGGATATGCAGCCGAGATCCCGGGGTGTGAAAGCGTCAAGTTTCGGGCACCAGATATTCACGTACTGAGAAAGGAATCCCACGGAGTCGAAATCGGCTTTGTCGGCGGTCGTGATCGTACCGTCGGCTTTGAGATACAGATCGCGTTCAAACGGTATGACCATTCTGTAATCGGGCGTGTTCTGCTTTATACGCGCCGCGCGGTCGATCATCATCGCGAACTGATCGCTCGTTCTCGGCTCGTCGAGCTCGCCGGGATAATAAATTACCTTGTGCATCCAGTCGGGCGTTATGCCGTCATTATCTTCGGCAATACTCATATCGAGGTTGCTCCAGCGCGCCGTGTTGACTCTCGGGTTGTTCATATACTGACCGCCTCTGCTCGAGGTAAGCCCGTGCGGAACGTCCATTATGTTGATGCGGTATTTCAGGAAGAACTGATAATAGTTGTCTTCAAGCTGCGAAAGCTCCTCGTTCGACCATCTCGACGACGGATACGAATCGTAAACGTAAGACATCCATAACGCGAAAGCGGTGCGGAGCTCGGTCTCCTCGGAGAGTGCGAAATCCCATACCTTTACGGCGACCGCGGCGCGTTTTATCTCTTTACCGGTCGCGTCGTCGTAGACGTGAACGAGAGATTCGTACGTTCCGGCGGGAGTGTCGGGCGTGGTGGTAAGTCTTATAACAAAGCCCTGCGAATTGCCGGCGGCTATATCTCTTGCGTCTTTGAGCTCGATAAGTCCGTCCGGTATCATTTCACCGTTTATGTTGTGATAATATTCGTAAGCAAGCTCCGCCTGTACGGTATCGCCTTTGGAGTTTTTGAATTCGTCGACCGTAACGCGGACTTTCACGTTTTTCTGCGGAGCTATGAAGAACTGGCAGTTCTCCGCTTCGTTCTTCGCCATTCTTACGGTATAGCCCGTTCTGCCGGTGCTTACCGTATTGTTCTTATAGACCTTCTGGGTGCTCTGATCGAACCAGAGGCTGAGCGTGGAGTCTTCGTTTTCGGCGGTCAGCACTCTGTTTGCGAGCGGATCGTTATCGGTAAGCGACGCGTCGTAGTTGAGCGCGTATTCCGACTTGCCGCAGGTTGTGAGAGCTTCGTTTATATCGTCGGTCACACAGATCGTTTTGACGTATATCTTTACGTTGCTTCTGACTCCGGTAAAGACGAGCGTGAAGTTCAGCATACCGTCGCAGGTGAGATCGAAGCCCTTGGTATCAAGCATCGCGCCCTGCCAGCTCTTGTTTGCCGAATCGATCGCCGATCTTGTCTGCGGCTTCGCGAAAAATCCGTTGAGACCGGTTATATTCTGAAGCATTACGTTCGCGTCTGTCGGGAGCGAGGTCTTGTAACAGATCGTTACGTAACGTCCTTTTTTCACGTGCGCGTTCTGCAGCGCCGCGAGAGTGTTTACGTTGATCGTCAGTTTGACGGTCGTACCGGTAGGCGTGATCTCGAGAGCCGGAGCTCTTTCGACGGTTTTTCTTGCAAGCGTCGCATTGTCCGAGCTTGCGTACGCTTCGACCTCGCAGCCGGTCGGTATCGTGAACGAAGTCTTCACGTCCGCGTACTGATCTTCGCTGTAGCCGGCGTAATCGTACGCGTCGGCTTTGCTGTCAAAGAAGCCGATCTCGGCTATATGCATATACGCTTTTGACGTCGTATCTCCGCCGGACCAGTCGAGACGGATCGTTGTAAGATTGGCGGCTTTTGTCAGCGTGGTGTTCGTCATATCAACGACGATATAACGCCACTCTCCGTCGGCGATATAGTTCGCCGTCGCGGAATCTCCGCCCGCCGGCTTCTGCGTGAACACTTCGAACACGCCGTCGCCGCCGACAGATCTTATTTTGAAAACTATATACGAGCCGTCGGCGCCTTTGAGAGACGGTTTACCCGTGGCTTTCGTATAAGCCGCGATATCGAACGTTATGAACGGATCCTTCGAGCCGGTGCCGGGGGCGTACGTGAATACGGCGTAACCGTCGCCTATCGAAGCGGTCATCTGCTTTGACGGCGTTTTGAACGTTGATTTTACGGAATTATTCCAGGTCCTGAATATATTATCGGGTTCGGGATCGGGTCCGGGAGCTTCCGTCGTCGGCGGCTCCGTGGGAGGCGGATCGGTATGAGGCGGATCCGTATGCGGAGGATCCGTATGCGGCGGTTCCGTATGCGGAGCTTCGGTCGAGGGCTGTTCCGTTACGGGCTGCGTCTGCGGATCAGTTTCTTTTTCGGTCGTCTGCGGATCGGTCTGCTTGTCGGTTTCCGGCGCTTCCGTAGTGTGCGGATCGGTCTGTTTATCCGTTTCCGCTCCTTTTTCCGTTTCGGGAGCTTCGGTCGCCGCGTCCGTAGGCGGTTCGGTACCCTTATCTTCCGTTACGGTGGCGTCGGGCGGATCGGTCTTGCCTTCGGTATCCTTGACGGTCGCCGGCTGTGTGGTCGCCGCCGGAGTATTGTTATCGCACGATAACGAAGAGAACATGACCGCCGCGAGCATCACCGCTATGAGGATGAACGAGACGATATTTCTTTTTTTCATAAGCTTTCTCCTTATCTTACATTGCGGAGCGCCGGACCCCTGTCGGTCATTACCCGGACCGACGAGAAATCGAATCCCGCAAACGTTGACTGTTTTGCCGCCGCTTCGGCGGTTATGTTGTTTACGACTTTGTACGTCGGCAGCGATTTATACTGACCGACGCGCGCCGTCTGATTTTTGTTTCTGACTATGTAATTCTGCGGCGTGTAATAATCCCGGAACTCCGATACGCAGTAGTTGTTTTCGAGTTTTTCGATCATACTGCCGTTCATCATATCGGCCGTTACGTCTCTGTAATAGGTTTCGTTCCAGTCGCGCGAAGAGCGTACTCTGTACTCGTCTTTTATGAGTTTTACCGACGCCGTATCGTAAACGAGGCCGATAAGCGAGCCTTTGCAGTAGATCAGCTCTTCTTCGCAAGCGTTCGGCACGCTTACGGTACCCGTCGCGTAACAGTTATAAACGTTTATCTTTTCATCGGTACTTATGACCTGGAGCATGCCGACAAGCGATCCGCACGGGTTTCTGTAATTGTACCAGAGACCGCCGTCGAAGGTCGAATGATCCTGACAGTCGCTCCACGTCGAGGCGCACTCGATATTGCCGGAGGCGTAACAGTCGTGAATCTTACAGCGTGAGAACGCTTTGCCGATCAGACCGCCGCACTGCGCGGAGCCGTAACCTGTACCCGTACTCGTGATATCGCCAGTCGCGAAGCATTCGCAGATCTCCGCGTAATTATATACCTGCCCGACGAGGCCGCCGCGGCAGAAGCCGCTCGGCGTCACGATATCGCCCGAGGCGCGGCACTGCTTTATAAGACCGCCGTAATAATATCCGATAAGACCTCCGACGTCGCTTGTGCCGCCGTCGATATCGACGTCAGCGCTGCAGCCGATTATATCGGTACCGACTTTTCTGTAATCGTCTTCGCCCTCGTACGAGAACGTACCTTCGCCGATCTCGCCGACAAGTCCGCCGACATTCGACGACGAGGCGTGCAGTTTACCTGCGACGCGGCAGTCCTTTACGCTGAACGGACTTCCGGTGAACGTACCGTAAACTCCGCCGGCGAGCATCCCGAGATTACCGCCGCCGGTAAGCTCGCCGCTCACCGTACAGCCGCTTATCTCCGTCATATACGCCGCGCCGACGAGTCCGCCTGACATACCGCCGAGCTCTCCTTCGCAGGCGACGTTTTCCATGACGACGTTTTTGAGTACCGCATGATTCGTCACGCCGAACAGACCGGTATTCAATTCGCCGCCTTTGAGCGTCAGATCCATGATCTTAAATCCGCCGCCGTCGTAGTTATGTGCAAATTCTTTATCGTCGTTTCCCAAAGGGGTCCACGGCGAATACCGCGAGAGATCTATATCCGCGGTCTGCCTGAAGTAAAGACCCTTCTTTGAGATATATTTCGATATATTTTTCAGATCGTCCGCGTTTTTGATCAGGTACGGATCGGATTTTGTGCCGGAGCCTTCGAAATCCGACGGCTCGGTGACCGTGATCCTGACAGTCGCCGATTTGCCTGATCCGTCGTTTGCCGCCGCTTTGACGGTACACGAGCCGGCTTTGACGCCGGTGAACGTGCCGTCCGGCTCGATCCTGCCGTAAGAGCCGCCGGACGAAACCGACCACTTCACGCTTTTGTCGTCGGCGTCGTCGGGCTTGACCGTAACGGTCAGCTTTAAGGTCTTTCCGACCGGGACCGTCGTTGACGGTGCGTTGATCTCTATCGATCTTACGAGCACGGCGGGAGGATCCGTTACCGGAGGATCGGTCTCCGGAGGCTCGGTTTGCGGCGGTTCGGTTTGCGGAGGTTCCGTCGCCGGAGGTTCGGTCGCCGGAGGTTCCGTCGTCGGGGTCTCTGTCGCGGCCTCGGTCGGAGGCTCGGTCTGCCTCTCCGTCGGAGGCTCCGTCTGAGGAAGCTCCGTTATCTTATCGGTTGCGGGATCCGTCTTCTCTTCCGTAAAAGCGTCCGTCGGCGCTTCGGTCGCGGCGTCAGTATGAGCCGCGGTATTCTCCGCCGTTCTCTCTGCCTGTTTTTCCGTATCCGCCGGAGCGGCGACGGCGCACGAGGCGAGGAGCAGACAGAGTATCAGCAAAACCGACGTTATCAGTTTTCTGTTCATTTACTGCCTTATCGTCGCGTTGAAGGCGCGGTTGAGCTTGTCAAGAACGGCGTTCGCGCACTTCTCTATCTCCTGCGACGTGAGCGTCTTTTCGAGCGAGCCGATGACGAGTCTTATCGTCACGGACTTTTTGCCCTCGGGTATCTGCTTGCCGCGGTATTCTTCAACGAAGGACGCGCTGTGGAGCAGCGGATTTGCGTTGATCTCTTTTTTAAGCACGGCGTAGACCGATTCCCACGTTTCCGAGCCGTTGAAAAGGACGGATATATCGTAATCGACGAGCGGATATGCGGGCAGATGCGTGAATTTATTCGTTCTCGAAGTGAACGGGACGAGCTTTGTCGTATCGATCTCGAACAGTATCACGGCGGCGTTCTTTACGTCGCACGCCATGGCGGTTTTTTTACAGAGCAGACCTATATTGCCGATCTTTTTGCCGCACGATACGATATTCATCCACACGGTATCGTCAGCCCACGAGGGTTTATCTTCCTTTACGAACGAAAAACCTTCCATATGCGTATGTCTCGGCATATATTCGAGCACGCCCTTCGCTTCTCTGTAAAGCGCTTCGAGCTCTTTATAGCTGCCGACGAAAGCGCCGGCGACGTATCTCTTCTGCATCGGGAGAAGTTCGCGTTCGTCATATTTCGATTCGAACGATTCGTCGGAGATTATCTGTCCCTCTTCGAATATCGAGAATTTTTCATAATTGCGTTCGTTTTTGCAGACCGCTTCGCATATATTCGGCAAAAGCGACGAACGGACGAGCTTCTGATCGGGAGCGGGCGGAGTGGAAAGCTTCATCGTATGCGAAAGGTCGGAAATTATCGCTTCGGCGTATTTATCGCTCATCCACGGATATGTGAACACCTCTCTCATACCGCAGCGCAGCGCAAGATACTCTTTGATATGGCGCACGAGATCGTAATCGAGCTGATTTATCGCGGAATCGAACGACGTGGTGATGACCGTCGGCTCGAAATTCTCGTAGCCGTACATTCTCGCGACCTCTTCCATAATGTCGGCTTTGATCGAAACGTCGCCTGTCGAGCGCCAGCTCGGTACGGTTATGTGCATATCGTCGCCGTCGAAAGCGACCTTGTAGCCGAGTCTGCCGAGCATCGCCGCCATTTCTTCGTTCGGTATCTTTTTGCCGAGTCTTCTGCGGAGCCATTCAAGGCTCACGTCGAGCTCTTTGCATACGAGCTTCGTCGGATAATTGTCGGTAAACGAGCTTACCTCGCATTCGGGATAAAGCTCTCTGAACATCGTCATCGCAAGCGAAAGCGCCTGATCGCATCTTTCGGGATCTATCGCCTTTTCGTAACGGGACGAGGCTTCGGTACGGTTTTCGTAACGCAGAGCCGTACGGCGTACGCCGGTGGATTCAAAGTTAGCTATTTCAAGTATTATTCTGTTCGTGGTCGGAAGGATCGAATCGTCCGCTCCGCCCATTACGCCTGCTAAGGCTATCGGACCTCTTCCGTCGGCTATGACGAGATCGTCGCGCAGAAGATCGAGCTCTTTTCCGTTCAGAAGAAGCAGTTTTTCGCCCGGTTCGGCGCGTCTTACCGTGATATGATCGCGGATCGTATCGGCGTCGAAAGCGTGAGTCGGCTGACCGACGGCGAGCATGATATAGTTCGTAACGTCGACGAGCGCGTTGATCGGTCTCATACCGACCTTCCAGATGCGGTTCCTTATCTTATACGGGGCGGGCTTTACGCCGACGTTTTCGATGCCGACGCCGATATATCTCGGGCAGCGCTCCGCGTCTTTTATTTCAATATTGAGTTTTTCTTTATTTTCGAACGATACCGCCTCGAAAGGCTTGAGCGGCAGGCTGTAAAGCGCCGCAAGCTCTCTCGCTATGCCATAATGACCCCAGAGGTCGGGGCGGTTGGTCATCGACTTGTTGTCTATTTCGATAAGTATATCGTTCATATCGAGCGCGTCGGCGACGGGAGTGCCGGCGGGACAGTCGAGATACGACAGATCGAGTATCTCGTGCTCTTCCTTCTGCGGGAAAAGATCGGCTAAACCGATCTCGGTCGAAGCGCAGATCATGCCGTAGCTTTCAACGCCGCGAAGCTTCGCTTTTTTGATCTCTACGGGGTCGCCCTCTCCGTGCCAGCGCACGACCGCGCCGGGGCAAGCCGCCGCGACTCTCATACCGGGCTCGAGGTTGCTGCCGCCGCATACTATTTCGTACACGCCGTCTCCGAGATCGACCTTGCATATACGGAGCTTGTCCGCGTTCGGATGAGGCAGCACTTCTTCTATGACGCCGACCTTGATGTTATCGAAGCGGCGCGCGAGTTCTTCCGTTCCCTCGACCTCGACCGTGGACATGGTCAGATCGTAGGAGAGTTTTTTCATATCAATACTGTCGGGAAGATCGACGTAATCCTTTATCCAGTTAAGAGATAATTTCATTTCTTCATCCTCCTCAGTTGAATTGTTCAAGGAAGCGCAGATCGGCGCTGTGGAACAGTCTCACGTCGTCGACGCCGTAACGCATCATAACGAGACGGTCAAGACCTATGTTCACGTAGAAGCCCGTGTATTCGTCGGGATCAAGTCCCGCGGCTTTCAGTACGTTCGGATGGGGCGTGCCGCCGGGCATGACTTCGATCCAGCCGACGTGCTTGCAGACCGAACAGCCCTTGCCGCCGCATACGAGACAGCCCATATCTATCTCAAATCCGGGTTCGACGAACGGGAAGAAGCCCGCTCTCATTCTGACGGGAACGTCGCGGCCGAATACCTTTGAAAGTATGCTCTTTATCATCACCTTACCGGCGGAGAACGTGAAATCCTTATCCACGATAAGCGCCTCGTACTGGAAGAACGCTCTTTCGTGACGGGCGTCGGTCGTCTCGTTGCGGTATACGGGTCCCGGATATACGAAGCGGTACGGCGGTTTATGCGTCTGCATATATCTTACGCTGCCGCCCGTCAGATGCGGGCGCAGGCAGAGCTTTTCGGCCGCGGTGCCTTTATCGTGACCTTCGAGCCAGTACGTATCCATACTTTCTCTCGCCGGATGGTTCGGCGGGAAGTTCAGCTTGTCGAAGCCGTAAAGCTCGCTCGTTATATCGTCTTCGGAAAAGACCTCGAATCCCATGGAGCGGAACGCGTCGTTCAGATCGTAGCACATCTGGGTTATCGGGTGCAGACCTCCCTTGAACGGGACTGTGCCGGGTACGGTGCAGTCGAAATCGGGAGAGACCTCCGATTCGGCAAGCTTGAGCTTTTCACGGTGAGCGTCGATACGTTCGGAAAGCGCGTTTTTCGCCTGATTGACGAGTTTGCCCATTTCGGCGCGCATTTCGACGGCTATGGTCGGCAGTTCTTTCAGCATTGCGGTAAGCGAACCGGTCTTGCCGAGAAGACTGTTTTTTACGCTCTGCAGCTCCGTTTCGCTTTTGCAGGCGGATATGGCTTCCTCGGCTTTTTTCTGCAGCTCGAGAAGCTTCTCTTTC
>CACYEW010000264.1 GCA_902773455.1 uncultured Ruminococcus sp. | reverse complement strand
GCGATTTCACTGCGGCGTCAGCCGCCCGGGCGGGGGCGACATGGTCGCGGTGATATACGGCGTTGCCGTGTGAAATTCAACTTCGGCGGGATCAAGGCGTCGGCAAAGGCGATTATCTGCCCGGATGTTTCGGGTGGCGCCATATCAGGGACGCCATCGCTTTGCCGTTCCACGGGATCAACGGATACAGATAGCTTTTGCCTCCGACCGTTTTGTTTGTTAATATCAGGATGAAAAACAGAGCGAACCCCGCGAAAAATCCCGGAGTCTTGAAAAGTCCCGTCAAAAGCAGAAGCAGGAGCCGCAGCAATTTGAACGAATACCCGAGCTCGTAAGACGGCTGAGAAAAGTTGGCTATTGCGACGAACGCCATATAGAATATCGTATCCGGCACGAACCAGCCTACCCGCACGGCGAAATCGCCGAGTATAAGACCGCCGATTATCGAAAAACTGCCGGACAGCATCGAAGGCGTGTTCAGCGCCGCGAGCTTCAGTCCGTCGACTGCGAATTCAAGTATGAAAAGCTGAAATATGACCGGCATCACCGGCGCCTCGCTCAGCTTGATAAACGAAAGCCACGGCGGTATCGCTTCGGGACAGCTGATCAGAAGATACCATAAAGGCGACAGGATGAACGTGAGAAAGAATACGGTGCATCTGATAAAACGGAGATACGTTCCGATAACGGGCGGCAGATAAAAATCGTCCGCCTCCTGTATGAAATCGAATATCGACGACGGAAGTATCATCGCCGCGGGAGACGTGTCGGTAAGGACGATCACCTTGCCCTCGAGCAGATGCGCGGCGCAGCAGTCGGGCCGCTCTGTAAACCGTATTTTCGGAAAAGGGTTGAACCACAGCTTCGGCGCTATACATTCCGCGAGGCTCTGAGATCCCATCACGAGCGCGTCGACCTTCAGCTCCGATATCTTTTTCTTGAGCTCCGAAACGTACTTTTCGTCGGCGATACCCTTCATATAGCAAACCGCGACGTCAGTTTTCGACGACTCTCCCACGTGAAAATGCGCTATGGAAAGAGCCGGGTCGCGCAGATGACGGCGTATCAGGGCGGTGTTGCACACGAGCGTTTCGACGAAGCCCACGCGTGAGCCGCGGAGCACCTTGTCGTTTTCCGGCTCCGTTAGCGAACGCATCGGATAATGACGGCAGTCTATGCCGAGAGCGCCGTCTATACCGTCCGCAAACATCACCGGAATGCCGGACAAAACCGCCGTGACCGCGTTTTCGTACGTGTTTATCAAAGACGTCTCCGCAAACGAAACGAGGGCGTCGGCAAAATCTTTAAGGTCCTCAAACGACGCGGGCCGAAATTCGGTAAGGCGCATGAAGGTATCGAGCACCTTCTGAAGCGTATCGTCTTTTACGAGCCCGTCGACGAAATACACGGCGCACCGCTTGCCGCATACCGTGATATCCCGGCGGCAGACGTCGAAGCTTTCGCTGATGCGAAGCAGTCTGTCCATATCAGCCGTATTGTCTGAAATTCTCTTTTTGATACTATCACCCCGGCGCCATTATTGACGTTTGCGGAGGTACTTAACGCGTTTTGCCCTTTATTTCGTCATAAATATCCGAAAGTATCTCAATATGGTGCTCCTCGTCTTTGATTATCCGCTCTATGACGGCGTTGACGCCGGGATCTTCGCTGTAATTCAAAAACGCCGAATAATCGGCAACCGCCCGTCTTTCGTTTCTTATATCGTCCGCGATCACGCGGTCGAGGCGCGACGCGCTTTCCGCGTAGCTTCCGTTCCAGTAATAGAGGCGTCTTCTGTCGGTTTCTCCGATCAGAGGATCTCCGCCGAGCGATACGATCAGTTTGCCGAGCAGCTCGAAATGCTTCATTTCGGTTATCGACAGGCATTCGAGCGTGTCGGCTATGTAAGAATACTTATCTTTCAGAACAAGGTGCTGATAAGTATATCCCGCCAGAGCGGAAAGTTCGCTGTATCTGCCGGCGTAAAGGGCAGACAGACGGCTCGCAAGCTCAGAGTTTTCTTTTGAAGCCGACGCTTCCGGATAAGGCAGATCGAGTCTGCAGTTGCTGTCTTTCATAAAAATCTCCTTTCGTATATCATACCGATATATTCTATGCCTTATCATACGCTTTAGTGACGAAATAAAAAAATTTACAAGTAATATATTGAATGGCGCGTGTACAAGTAATATAATAACCGTAATAATATTACAAGGAGAATAAAAATGATAGAACAAGTCAAACAACTCATCGGTGAAGAACTGCATCTGGATCCTGCCGACATCGCGGACGACGCTGATATAGTCGAAGACCTCGGCGCCGATTCGCTTTCGGTCGTCACAATTCTCATGAACGCCGAAGACGAATACGGTATCACGATCCCCGATGAGATAACGCCTACGCTCAGAACCCCGAAAGCTATTGCGGATTACCTGGAAACCAGATAAACGGTCTCAGGCAACAAAGCAAGGCTTAAATAAAACCTGCCTTGCAAAACGGCGGGTTTTTTTGAAAAAACGCCCGGAGATGGTATAATGGCTGACGGCAAATACAAAAAACTGCTGAAAAATTCTTCGATACTCGGCGCGGGAGCTTTTTTATCAAAAACGATAGTGTTCTTTCTTCTGCCGCTTTACTCGTCCGTCATGTCGGACGCGGAATACGGTATCGCGGACCTCGTTGCCCAGTCGTCGAATCTGCTTTTCCCGATAGTTACCCTGGGAATATGTCAGGGCGTTTTCCGTTTTGCCTTCGGTAAGAAAAAGGATCAGTCCGCCGTGTTCACGACCGGTCTCGTGATGCTTTTCGCGGGCATGGTGTTTTTCACGCTCGTATCGCCGCTTCTGTCTCAGATCTCAAAGATAACCGATTACGTTCTGCTTCTCGGAATGTACGTTTTCATGTACGCGCTGAATACGCTCTGCGGCAGCTTCATACGCGGTCTCGGAAAGGTGAAGGCGTTCGCCTTCCGCGGCGTGATCTGCACGGTGTTCACCGTCGTTTTCAATCTGTTTTTCCTGCTCGTACTGAAGCTCGGCGTCGTCGGATATCTGCTTGCCAATATCTGCGCGGATTTCGTCACGGTTTTGTATATGTTCTGGGCGTGCGATCTGCTCGATTATATAGAGCTCAAAAAAATGTCGAAGTCGCTCATGATCGAGATGCTCAAATTCTCCGTGCCGCTTATACCGACCACGATCTGCTGGTGGATAGTCAATATGTCGGACAGATTCATGATAACGTATATGGTGAGCGACGGCGCGAACGGCATATACGCCATGGCGTACAAAGTGCCGAACCTCATGATAGTCGTTACCGGCATATTTACCGACGCATGGCAGATGTCTTTAGTAAACGAAGAGAACAAAGGAAAAAAATGGGGCGCGTTCTTTACCCATATCTTCGACGGCTTCAAATCCGTAATGTTCGTCGGTTCGTCGCTGATAATCCTTTTCGCAAGGCTGATCGCGGCGATACTGTACAAAAACTGATTCTACGAGGCATGGCGTTTCATTCCGTTTCTCGTCATTGCGTGCGCGTTCGAGGGTATGGTATCGTTCGTCGCCGTTATATATATCGTCAAGAAAAAGAGCGTCGATTCGCTGATATGCGCCGGAATAGGAGCGGCAGTCAACCTGATACTGAATTTTATACTTATAAAGACCATGTCGGCGATGGGCGCGGCGATAGCGACGATGCTCAGTTATATCGCGGTGTTCTTCGTCACGACGTATCTGTCGAGAGAGCTCGTACGGTACAGGGTCAAGATCCATTTTCTTGCGATCAACTTCGGGCTTGTGCTTTTACAGTCGATACTTACGGTGCTCGAAGTCAAGTATTATATCGTTTTCTCGGTGATCATAACTCTGATCGTCGCGGTCATAAATTTCAAGAGCGTTTACGGTACGGTGAGGGATCTTCTTTCGCGGCGCGGAAGAAACGCCGTCAAGGCGGATGAAGACGAAAATAAAACGGAGGCGATCGAAAATGAGTAAAATAGCCGCCATAATGTACGATTTCGATAAAACTCTGTCACCGAAGGATATGCAGGATTACGCGTTTTCTCCGGAGATCGGTATGCCCGCGGAAGAATTCTGGGGCAGATGCAACGAGCTGATGCATGAAAACAATATGGATTCGATCCTTGCGTATATGTACTATATGGTGAAAATAGCG
>CACYEW010000263.1 GCA_902773455.1 uncultured Ruminococcus sp. | reverse complement strand
GTTTTTTCGTGACCTTCAAGCGCTTTTTTACGACTTATTGAGTGAAACCGTTTGAAAGGAGAAAAAAATGAAAACAAAGATAAAAGAACTGATCTGCCTTTTGCTTCTTCTGTCTTTTGCGGTCTTTTCGGTATCGTGCATGAGAGTGCGCGCGGCGGAGATATCCGCGGGCTACAAAGGCAGCTACGAAAGCGACGAGGCTCTGCCGTCCGGCGTATACGGCGGTTACGCGTTTTTGCTTTTCAAAAACGCGAACAAACCGGGGAAAAATCTGCTGGTCTCTCCGTTATCGGCGCTCGCCTGCACGGCTATGCTCTGTAACGGCGCAAGCGGCGAAACGCTCGCGCAGCTGGAGCGGACGCTTGGCTGCGACGCGGCGAGCCTCAATAAAACCGCATACGCGGCTTTGTCCGGTCTTTCATCCGGCAGGGATCATAAGATCGTATCTGCGAGCTCGATGTGGGTAAGCGAGGGGCTCGACGTAAAGCCTGATTTCTTACAGAAAAACGCCGATTATATCGGCGCGCAGGTATATTCGGCGAAATTCGACGCTTCGGTAATAAACGATATAAACACTTGGGCGAAGCAAAAGACCGACGGGCTGATACCGAAGGCGATCGATTATCTGCCCTCCGATACCGTTCTCGTACTTATAAACTCCCTGCTTTTCGATATGAAATGGCAGAACAAATACGAAAAAAGCGATATTAAAGACGGCGTATTTCACAATCAAAACGGCGCCGAAAAGAACGTATCTTATCTGAAATCGGAAGAACGCCTGTATTTCAAAGACGAAAACACGGTCGGATTTGCGAAATATTACCTCAATAACGATTATGTTTTCGCGGGTCTTCTGCCCGACGAAAACGTAAATATCGACGAATACATAAGCTCGTTTTCCGCCGGAAAATGGGAAAAGCTGTGGCAGGGCAAAAGCACCGATACGGTGAAAGCCGAGATGCCGGAATTCGATTACGACTGCGAGACCGATCTGAAGGAGCTTTTCATATCGCTCGGCGTTACGGATCTTTTCGATCCCGGCAGGGCTGACCTTTCAAAGATCAGCGATCAGGAGCTGTATTGCTCCGCGTTCATACAGAAAACGCGAATAGAGCACGGCAGAAACGGCACGAAAGCCGCGGCAATAACGTTCGGCGCGGTGGGAAGACAAGCAGCAGCTATACGGGAGTTAGCCGTAAAGCTCGACCGCCCGTTCGTATACGTGATCGCCGACGCGAAGACCGGTATGCCGGTATTCGTCGGCGCAGTCAAAAATCTGTAACCGTATAACGCATACGTACAAAACGTATCCGGCGTTCAAAGGGGCTGTCGCATAGCATTAACAAACCGTGAACAGCCTGTTCAGTATCAACAAAAAATCAGTCTCGTTTTTAATTTGCGAGACTGATTTTTTGTTACATTTGTATAGAGCCAAGCGCAAAAATCATAACTTGCGACAGCCCCTTTATATTTTCTTCGTTTGCTTGCTGAACGTCATGAACAGCGCCGCGGCGGTAAAGCCGGCGGAGCAGATGCCGAGCAGCGGCGTACTGCCCCAATACTGCAAAACGACGCCCGCGAGCATCGACGCGACCGGAGTCATACCCTGCGACAAAACGCTCGTGATACTGTTGACCTTGCTCAGCTTGTCCTTATCGACGGTACGCATTATCGCCGTGTTGATCGGGATATTTATGCACGATACGACGGAGCCGAACACAAGCCCTCCGACAGAGAGCGTTATGAGAAACGCGTTGAGATTATCGCCGTACGCGACGAATACGCCGTAGCACACGGTCAGAACGATCATCACCGCCGCAAGTATGCAGACCTGCATAGCGGTGGATCTGCCGACTTTTTCTTTCGGCTTCTTTACGCTCAGGATCACCGCGCCTATAAGCGCGCTCACGCCGATCACCATACTGATCACGCCGGACCAGAGCTCGGGCGATATGAAGCTATCGAACAGATACGACGGCGACGGCGCGATATCGGTTTTGACGAAATACGGCAGAAAGTTGCCCGATAACGGCGCGAAAAAGAAATTGATTATCAAAATCGCCGCCATAAGCGTCATAAGCGGCTTCTGACCTTTCAGGTAAACGAAGCCGTCGCGCATATCGTAAAGCGCGGTCCTGACCGTAAGTCTGCCTTCCGGTTTTTTGTGCGCGTACCTTATGAACATTTCCGACACGCCGGAGAACACGTAGCAGCCGCCGACGATGAAGAAAAGCGCGTAGACGGATATCGCGTTATACAAAACTCCGGCGGAAACGGCGCCGAGTATGTTTATCAGCGCCGATTTTACCGAAAAATAGGCGTTAGCCTGCTGAAGCTTTTCCTCCGCAACGATGTGAGGCAGAAGCCCGTTGGAAGACGGCCAGAATATCCCGCTCACGGCGTTGCCTGCGATACCGACGATAAAGAGGTTCACTATCTGCGCCGTACTGCTTCTGAACACGAGCATCAGAACGGTGCCGAGAACTATAAGACCGCCCTTTATGAAATCGCAGTACGCCATTATCCGCGCTTTGCTGAATCTGTCGCCGAGAACGCCGCCTATCGGCGTAAGGAGCAGAAGCGACACGGCGGTAAGCGAGAGATACAGACCCTGTAAAAAAGCGTTGTTGCCGCTTATGTCGAGGATGTAAAACCCGACGGCGAAGCAGTAAAGCGATATTCCGAGCTCCGACACGAGCGCGCCGAAGAACACGAGCCTGAAATTATTGTTCGTAAATACGTTTTTGTTTTTGGTTTCTTCCATATAAAGTTCCTTTTTACGCCGCGCGCGGCGCGGCGCCGCGGAGCTTAACCGTTGAATTCAACGATTATCCTGCCGACGTTTTCGGTCACGACGACCGTTATCGTTTTTTCAGCCGGCGTATCGTTTTCGGGTATGCTGACGCTGCCGAGATTTTCATGAACCTCGTTGACGACCGCCCAGTTCGCCGGTATATGCAGAGTTATGACTCCGACGTTTTCGCGTATCGTGATTATCCCGTCGCCTTCGTACTGCTCTTTGTTCGCGATATATACGTTCATTTTGCCGACGTTTTCGGTGATGAGGGCGTTGTGCAGGTTCGCGGCGTCGAAATAAACGGTCGAATCACCGAGACGGTGAGATTCCGACGCCTTGGCGCCGGTATCAATCACATTTTTTTTTGTAAAAAGCACCCTGAACGCTATGCAGAGCAAAAGCGACGCGATCAGCACGATCCACCACGCCACGATCCTGCCGTCCTGACTCAGCTTCGTCACGCCGAGCGCTTTTGCAAGCGGCTTGTCGACGACGAACGTATAAAACAGACCGAGCGGCAGAAACACCATATAGTATCTCTTTTTTGCGATAAGATATACGAGCCACGTTATGAGAAGTATGCCGAGCCCGACGCCGGGTATCGACACGCCGTAAACGTCGCCGACTCCTATACCTTCGAGAATGAGTACGACCGCAACTCCCAGAAGCAGCAAGCCCCAGAAGATCCTGCCTGCAGATATTCTTTCGTTTTTCATCTTTTTAACCTCGTTTCTTCAATCGTTTCTTTTACGGATTTATAATACATTCTTGAAATGTAAGCCTTTTTTCCGGTCGAGACGAACCCGACCTCGCCCACTCCCGTGGGCGATCTCGTTATCGAATACACGGCGGCGGTGTTTATGAGGCAGCTTTTCGAAGCTCTCGCAAACGTGCCGGGCAGTATGCCGCACAGCTCCGACAGGCTCTGCGGGCAGAAGTAGAACGCGTCCGCCGTGTGGGCGTATATCCTGCCGCCGCCGGCTTCGAAAAACAGTATTTTACCGTACGGTATATAGTATTCTTTTCCGCTGTCGTACAGGGCGAGCACTCCCGGACTTTCGAGCACGTTCGAGATCACGCTCTGTATGCGCCGGAGCCGTTCGTCCGCCTGTTTTACGCGCACGGTTATTTCTTCTTCCCGGTCCGGCGCTATTTCGATCTTAAGCTTCATATATCCACCTGCCGCTTTTTCTGCTTTGATTATAAGGCAAAACCGCTCTCTTGTCAATAGCTTTGCGCCAAGCGGTAGTTTTTTGACCTTGACAGGAAGATTTTTACCGTCAAAACGCAATAAGCGGAGCCGAAGCTCCGCTTGAATGTGATTTCAGCCGCGTTTTAATTTTTTATACACGTACTGCGCCGCGAAAAGAGACAGCAGAGATACCGACGCGACGGCGTAAACTCCCGCGTCGCCCGTGCCGGGATTATCCGGATCGAACTCCACCGCCGGAACATAATATTCCTGAAAATGATCGGCGCCGGAACGTACGTAAAATCTGTAACACGGTACGAGGTATCTCATATCCGTAACGTCGCTGTAAATGATATCGCAAGCGTAAATATCGTCGTCGGCAATACCGGATAAATCGTCATAAAAGCCAAGCGCGTACCATTCGTTTTCTTTAAGACGCTTTTTCGCTTCCTCATATCCAATACGATTCGTAACGTGTACGTCTGCTGTTTTCGGCTCTTCGAGATATAAAATGAATGAGAAACAGTTGTCTCTGCTGTGTTTTCTGCAGTCAATAAACCTTATACGTTCCGGTGCC
>CACYEW010000262.1 GCA_902773455.1 uncultured Ruminococcus sp. | reverse complement strand
CCTCACCCCTCCGTTCTCCCGGTCTGCGGCCGGGGGATCCCGCGCGCCCCGGGAGACGTTGCGTCTCGCGGGAGGGGGAGTAAGGGGTTTGGGGATCTTGAGGGGCGGGAGATCCCCAAGAAAAAGCCGCGGCGTTTTGCCGCGACTGTTTGTTCAGTTAGTCACCATATAGAATATTTTATATTCTCCGCCGCATTCGTGCAGATATACGGTCAGATCTATTCTGTCTATATAGTCTTCGGATTTTTTCTTTTCGAGAATATGGTCGAAAGCTATGCGGCAGGAGATAACGCCGCCGTAGTCGAAGAACTCGGAAAGCTCCGTTTCGCCGAATCTGTACCCGTCGTGCTCCCAGACAAAACTGCCGGGATTCTCGTAAATGTTCTGATACAATTCCGAATCGGGGTCAAAATACTGTTTTATCGTTTTGAATCTCGCGTCGTTCTGCATATACACGGCGTAACCGTGCATCGCCTCGGTAACGTATTCGCCGTACCGATCTTTCAGTTCCTCGCTGTATTCGAATCTGCATCCGTACTCGCCCGTCGTTATGTCAAACGAAAGCGGTACCTCAACGCCGCTGCCGTCCTTCGCCGTGAAAACGGGTTTGCCGTACAGACCGCCTATCTCGTATCTCTTATACGTGAAGAAATACGCTCCGTCGGGTACGTAATCGCGAGGATCTTCTTTTATGTTTTCTTCGACGAGATACGTTTCGTCAAGCTCCATGCCGTTTGCGTAAACGGTGTATGAAAACGGCACTTTTACCTTGCCCGATTCCGTCGGCTGATCGTAAAACAGATCTATTCCGTCAAGCTCGTACAGCGTTCTGCCGTATTTGCTCCGTTCCTCTTTTTCTTTTATCGAAAACGTCGCGAATTTGACTCCGTCGGCTTTTACGATGATCTTTTTCCGCTCCGTTCCGGCGGCGTAGCCGTAGCTGATCTCTTTGCCTTTGAACCGTAATTCAAAGCGATCGACCGCGGTTTCAAACGTATCGGGCGCGTTATATTCCGGTTTCTTTTCGCACATCGAGATAAGCTTTTCCGCGTCCGGATCTTTGAAATACTCGTCGAATATCTCCTGCACCTTATATTTCGACATGGAATTTTCGTAGTCTGAAAGCCAGTCGGTGACCGGCTCCTGCAGCTTGATTATGCCGAGTATCGCGACCGCGACGACCGCGACGAGACCGACGTAGAAGAAGAGTGAAGTCCATCTGAATCTGAATGCTCCCATACCGTCCTCCTATCCTTCGACCATGAAGAACGTCGGGAGATATCTCGGCTTGGTGAACGCCTTGTATTTGTTCACGAGACCGAGCCTCTGATATTCGTCAAGCGAGCTTTCGTCAATATTGAACTTCTTTATGTAATTTGCGTAATACATCATCGTCGACGAGCCGCCGTCGAGCATACCGGCGGTCACGGCGCCGTAGTTGATCATAAGGTTTATGATATCGTCGCGGGTCGCGCCGATCGAGGAAGCCGATCTGCCGTCCGTCGCTATGAATATCACCTTGCCGTCCGCGGTCTGCCCTATCGCCGTACGCTGAGCCTTACCGCTGTTATCCGGCGCATAATAGCATTTCGTAACGCCGTCTTCGGTCGTGATCAGCGTGTTGCCGTTCTGAAACGACACGGCGTCGCGTATGCCGAGAGCGTTCGCCCGCTCTTCGGTCATACTCTCCGTCACTATGAGGCGGTCGTTGTTGTCAAAACCGATGAACGTTCTTTTTTTATTGTCGTTCCAGACGAGCTTGCCCTGCGAAAAAGTGATGCCCATCGGCTGAGCGCCTGACCCGGTGCCGCCCGGATCCGCGAATTCGCCGGCGTTGATAGCGGCGATCGCGCCGTACTTTTTCGCCGCCTCGTATATCCTCTCGCCGCGTTTCGCGCTTGCGAATTTATTGCTCGACACGCCGACGAACACCTTCGACGGATCCTGGATTATCATAACGTACGCACGGAACGTGCCGACGGAGATCTGACGGTATTCGATACCGTCGCTTATATCGGGACCGGCGTCGGGATCATCTCCGTGATATACTTCGTCCGTCGCCTGTTCGACCGGGAGGGGAGGAATATCGAAATCGACCTCTTCCACAACCTTTTCTTCGCCCGCGTCGATTATCGCCTGGACCTCTTCGTCCGAAAGAAACAGTCCCGGCACCCATTTCGTGGCTGACGCCTGCATCGCCGACAGAACGAGAGCGTTGCGTACCTCTTCGGACGGTCCGTGGGCTATCGTGTTGAGAGTGTAGAGAAGAGCGAAGACCGCAAGCACGGCGACCGTTACGGCGACGAGAAAAATACGGTACGCAAAACGGACGAAGCAGCCGACGTAATATCCCGCTCCGTATTTTTTCGTTTTCGCGCCGATCTTTTTCAGCCTATACTTTCTGCCCGTATCCCTGCTTTCGGAGTCGGGCTTTTCATAACGTCTTTTTTTCATCGTTTACCGTATTCCGTTTCCGCGGCGGATAATTTCTTATATTATAAACGCTGAGTTTCCGTAATTCAATATTTTTATGTTAATTTTACCTGACGTCTTCCGACTCTGCAATTTTTTCTTTTTTTGTTTTTCGTTTGAGCGCGGTCACGGTCAGGATCACTACGCCGAGAAGCACGGCGACTGCCGCCGCCGCGACCGTAACGATCATAACCGTATTGTTTTCTTCTTCCTGCTCTTCGTTTTGCTCGCCGGTGGTCTCGATCGCCGCCGCCCCGGTTTTCAAGGCGGAAGAGCAGACGTAATACTTTTCGCCGTCAAGCGTCTGCGGACACATCACGGCGAACACCCCTTCGCCCGATACTGTGCCGGATCTCATTTCAACGCTTCCGCTCACGTTTATCAGCTCGCACAGAGCCGTTACGTCAAGGGAGGATCCGTCCCGGTAAACGATCCTTGCGCCGAGCCTCCCGTTCGCGTCGAGCGATACGTTCAAAGCCGATACCGATCTCGATACGCCGGATGACGAACGTACCGTATACCCGTCATAACCGGAAAGCGGCGAAAAGCCTTTTTCCGAATTCGTTACGTAGACCGGTATCCCGCGCAGATGTACGTCCGGCAGAAATCCGGCCGGCACTCCTTCGGCGGAGCCGCGGTAAGCGGAATTGAAGCCGACGAGCGCCTCGCATAATGAAGACAAAGACCACGCCTTATCGTTTTTATCGAAAACGTACGGTCCGCCGGAATAACACGCGGCGGCCGCCGTATCGGTGTAATTGACCGCGTTTATAACGCTTCTTTCGTCGCTTACGATAACGCATCTCTCCGTCACGCCGTATTCGGAGGCGAGCCTTAACGCTTTTTCCGCGTTTTCTTTGCTGTTTACCGATATGAAAACGACGGCGCCTTTCATCTCGTCCGCGGCTAAATCGAAGAATTCGTCGAGAGTCATTATGCGCTCGTTCGCGCTTATACGCGGATCGTCGTAAGAAAGCGTTTTAAGGTATGAAAGCTCCGTTTCGGATACCGTGCATTTCTCGCTCATTTTATCGGTCGTATCGCTTTCGCACAGAACGAGCGAACCGTCCTTCGTGTTCTTTACCGTGATCTGAAGCACGTTCACTCCGCCTTTATACGCGTGCAGAAGAGCGGTTTTCGAATTCGACGGCGCCGTATCGGTATCGCCGCCGTCGGATATGACTACGGGCGTACGCAGAAGAGCCGGGACTTTTATCTGTTCGAAAACGTTCTTTACGGATTCCGGATCGGAGGTTATTATACATTCAACGCCCGATACCGCGGCGTTGAACGCGCCCTCAGCGCCGGAAGAACAGCTCGCCCATACGGATATCATCCGCTCGCGCAGAGCCGTTACGGTATCGCGCGCCGCCGCTTTTTCGGAAACGATCAGAGTACGCACGCCGTTTTTATAAAGCATACGGTAAACCTCGTCCGGATCGACGGCGTCGCGCGGCGAAAGATCGAGCGCGATACGCGCGTATCTGTTATTTGCGAAACTGCCGCATAAAGACGACTGCGATACGACGATGAACGCGTCGTTGATGAAATTGACTGACATATAAGACGAGAGCGCCGCGGCTGTCTCCGCGTCCGAAACGTAAAACGCGGGCATAACCGAAGGAAAGGCGGAAAGTCTCGAGTCGAGGTCTCCGAGATCCTCCGCTCCGTCGTAGCAGTGAAGCGCCTCTCCGTTTTTTCTGACGGAAAAGAGGACCGAAGAGACCGCGTCAACGTCGTTTGACGACCTCTTGTCGCGTTTCATGACGAGCGGCGGCTCGATTATCCCGGTATCGGGTCTGTTCGGCTCCGCACCGAACGAATCGGCGGCGTTTACGTCGGAGGGCAGACAGTCGTGAAGCTCCGCTTCATATATCCTCACGGTGACGCCGCGGCAGCTGAAGCCGACCTTTCCGTAACCGGATCCGTCGAGTCTGCCTTCGATGACCTTCACTCCGTCGATATACCCGAAAGCGGTGCCGTTTCTTACCGCGACCGACAGTTTGTATCTCAGATAAAGAGAGAACGAGCCGTCTTTGAATTTATTCGCTTCAAGCTCCTTGTCGGATATATGATCGGTTATGCGGGAAGTATTGACGGTCTTCCAGGAGGCTTCGCCGGTCTTGTACGAAAGCGACGCCGAATCCGCCGCCGAAGCGCCGGGCTTTACCGAGAACTGATAAAGAAGATCTTCGCTCTGCGCTCCGAAGCAGAGAGAGAACCGGCAGTTTTCCGACGAAACGGCGTAAAAGCTGAGTTCGCATTCGAAAACGTATTCGGATTCCGTTATCCTGTACGGAAAGAGTACCGTCGTAACGGGCGGATACGTTTCGGAACCCGTGATATTGAGTTTTCCGTCGGCTGTATAGACCGATCCGTCTTCTCCTTCTTCGATCTCGGTCTTTGCGGGAAGTCCGTTTTCGAAATCCGGCGAGAAATAGACCGTTTTTTCTTTTCCGGAGACCGCGGCTCCCGTCGGGAAGGCTGAAGACAATATGAAGATCAGTACAAATAAAACGGCTGTTTTTTTAAGCATGAGATTACCTTTTACAAAAAACGCAAAGTTTTGAAACAGGTTGTTAAGCGTTTGTGATGTATAATTTTATCGGTCGGCTTTCATACGCGTGTAATCGGCGAGAGTTGCGTTATGAAGCGTGCGCCTGAAACGGTAAAGCGTATTCGAAGCTCTCGTGTAGTGTACCCTGTTCGTGAGCAGAATCAGATACATACCGGTCTCGCGGTCGACGTAGAGCGACGTGCCGGTAAAGCCGTTGTGACCGTACGAAAGCGGCGCGAAAAGATCGCCCGTGGCGGAAAAACCGCCTCTCGTCAGCTGAAAGCCGAGACCGCGGAACTCGTCGCCGTAAGGCGTGTAATTGGTGATCGCGCGTTCGAAGGTCGAATGAGAGAGGAACTGCTTGTGCCGAAACGTTCCGTGACCTGAAAGCATCGAGGCGAAATTGCACAGATCGTCGATGCAGCTGAAAACTCCGGCGTTGCCGGATACGCCGCCGCCGAAACGCGCGTTTTCGTCGTGTACCACGCCGTGAATATATTTTCCGAGCGCGGGCGACCATTCCTCGGTCGCAATATCGGCGCCTTCGGCTTTCGGGCTCTGTAACGGATTGTAGCAGGTACGTTTCATATCGAGCGGTGAAAACACGAGCTCCTCAGCCATAACGTCAAGCGGCTTGCCCGTCGCCCGTTCGAGCATCTTCGCAAGCAGTATATAACCCATGCAGGTATATTCCACCTTCGTTTCCGCTTCGTATTTCAGCGGATATTCGAGCACGGTTTTCGTTATTTCTTCTTTAGACGAACAAAGCTTCGACAGCGGAAAGTGCGCGGAAATGCCGCTGCAATGCGTCATAAGCTGTTTGACGGTTATCTCGCGCTTGTCTTCAGGCGCGTCGGGGAAAAACCTGCCGACCGTGTCGGGCAGGGTGATAACGCCTTCTTCGATGAGCCGCAGCGCGACCGTCGTAGTACCGATCAGCTTTGATAACGAAGCCATATCGTACAGCGTGTCTGTCGTCGCTCTTATCGCGTCGTCCGGGATCGGACCGGCAAAAACGCCCGACGGCTGATCTTCGTTCATTATGACTCTCGAATAGCCGAACGCTTTTTTATAGTATACCCCCTCGGAGTCGCCTATCGCGGCGACGGCTGACGGCACCCAAAGCTCCTTTATCGCCTTTTCACACATCTGATCAATATTATCGAAATACATAACGCACCTCCGTTTTTATTATTATACACTATAATATCGGTTTTGTAAAGGATTTTTATTGAATTATGAGTAAATGTTATCTTTGCCCGCATAAATGCGGCGCGGACAGACCGTCGTCGCGCGGTATCTGCGGCGCCGATACTTTAAGAGTCGCTCTCGCCGCGCCTCATTATTTCGAAGAACCGTGCCTCTCGGGGCAGAACGGCGCCGGAACGGTGTTTTTCTCCGGTTGTCCGTTATCCTGCGTATTCTGCCAGAATCACGAGCTTTCACAGGATAACAGAGGCAAAGTGATAACCGTCGGCAGACTTGCTGAAATATTTTCCGAATTGCAGGAAAAGGGCTGTCACAATATCGACCTCGTCTCGCCGACTCCGTACGTGAAAGAGATAAAAGAAGCGCTCGGTATCGCGAAGCTTCATATCCCGGTCGTGTATAATTCGTCCGGATACGAAAGAGTAAAAACTCTTCAAAGTCTTGAAGATCACGTTGATATATATCTGCCCGACTTCAAATACGTCACAAAAGAAACGGCGGAAAAGTATTCCGGTTATCCGGATTATCCCGCCGTCGCCGCGGAGGCTCTCTCCGAAATGCTCCGTCAGCAGCCGGAGAGAGTGTATGAAAACGGAATAATGAAAAAGGGCGTTATAGTACGCCATCTCGTTCTGCCGTCGAACAGAGCCGAGAGCATCGCCGTGCTCGACTTTTTACATAAGAATTTCGATATAAAGAAATTCACGCTCTCGCTTTTAGCGCAGTACACGCCTATGTATAAAGCCGCCGGGTATAAAGAGATAAACCGGACGCTCACGAAATTCGAGTACAACTCCGTCGCCGCGCACGCCGAAAAACTCGGCTTCGAGTGCTATTATCAGCAGATCTCGAGCGCGGACGAAAAATACACTCCGGTTTTCGATTTTTCTGGAGTTTGATCCTCTCGCGGCGACAGCCGTATATCGCATTTGCATAGCAAATATATCGCGTTTACGAAGTAAACATCTCGCATTGCCGTAAGGCAATATATCGCACCGCCGCAAGGCGGTATATCGCAATTGTATGCGATATGTCCCTTCGGGACGCGATATGCCGTAAACGGCGCGATATGTCTTAACAGACGCGATATGCCCTCCGGGCGCTGAGACTGTCGCCCGGGTATGCGATATGTCTTTACGGATGCTTTTTTCGTTTTTTTACCGAAAACCGTTACCTTGAGCGAAAAAAGGGCAGATATATGGTGAAATCAACTTGCAGGTGGTTTTTATGGAAGACAAAAAAATAACGGAGCTGTTTATACGGCGCGACGGTTCGGCGGTGAAATACGCCGCTGAAAAATACGGCGCGTATCTGCATGCGACGGCCCGCAATATCCTCGGCGACGAACGCGACGCGGAAGAATGCGTAAACGACGCCTATATGGCGGCGTGGAACAGTATTCCGCCGAACGAACCCGTTGATCTGCGAACGTATTTATCAAAGCTGTGCAGGCGCGCCGCGATGAAGCGCGTACGCGAAAACAGCGCGGAAAAGCGCGGCGGCGGTCAACTCGCTCTCGCGCTCGACGAGATCGAAGAGGTGATCCCGGGCGAAGCGGACGACGGCGACGCGGAAGACATACGCCGCGTGCTGAATAAGTTTTTATCGTCTTTGCCAAACGGCTCACGGCGCGTTTTCGTTATGCGCTATTACGAGATGCAGAGTATTGAGT
>CACYEW010000261.1 GCA_902773455.1 uncultured Ruminococcus sp. | reverse complement strand
GTTTATGAAAGACGCGGCAACGTCGCAGAGATCCGCTACGGCGTAAGTGTATCGGAAAACGGTTTTGATCTCGCCCGATTTGAATTCCATATCCATACGCACGTTACCGTACATCCGCTTGACGGTGACTTTCGCAATATCTGAAAAAGCCGCCGAAAAGAAACCGTTATCATAAGTCTCGTCTATGAATACGGCCCGGCAGCTTGTTATTATCATTGTCGATACTGCATAATTTTCGTCAAGCGAAAGGTCTCCGACTATCGAAAAAAGAACTTTCTCGTCGGGACTTATCTGTTTTTCGGTAAAACTTCGTGCGTCGTCGGGCATGACCTTGTTGATCAGCGGTTTAGATTCTTCCATATTACCTCCGAACGTCATTTACCTTATTCCTGTATGCTTTATTTAAATTATAAAAACAGAATCGCGGTTTTTCAATGATTATTTTGAAACGCTTGGGCTTTTTATGTAAAGAATTGATGAAAAAAATATTTACGCGCCATAACTTCCGCACGCTTCGACGAAAGACGAAAAAATACGCGCAGATACTTCATTCGTGCCGCTCGTGAATTCGGGATGCCATTGAACGAGCAAAACGAAATTATCTCCTTTACCTTCCAGAGCTTCGATCATACCGTCTTCGGCTCTTGCCGTGACGGAAAACAAAGGAGAAGGCTCCTTCACGCCCTGATGGTGAAAACTGTTCGTATACGTTGATTCTCCGGCTATTTTGCGTATGAGCGAACCGGGCTCGGTGATCACCTTGTGAGTACCGGTCTCGGCGGATTCGTTCTGGCGGTGCTTCAACACGGTGTTATATTGCGACGGTATATCCTGATAAAGCGAGCCGCCGCTGAACACATTAACGCTCTGTATGCCTCTGCAGATGCCGAGTACCGGCTTGCCGGAAGAAAGAGCGAGCGGTACTGCCGCCGCTTCGATCTCGTCGCGAACGGGATCTATCTCAACTGTATCGTTATACTTCGTCTCGCCGTAATAAGACGGATCGATATCGACTCCGCCCGCGAATAAAAACCCGTCGGCTGTATCGGCAAGCTGAGATAATTCGTCTTTACCGAGTCCCATCGGTACGGCAAGCGGTATCGCGCCCGCGCGGATCAGCGAATCGGTATAATTGCGGCGGAGCATAAGCCTGCCGTTATCGTTTGAACCAAAAACAAGAATCAAAGGTTTTTTCATATTCGTATCCTCCGGTATCATTCTATCACATATTCGTTCGATTTGCAAGTGTTAAATGATATTTTCTTTCGATTTGCACCCGTTAAGTACGCTTGACAAAAGAATAAAACGTGTTATAATATGAAATAAGGAAGGTGAGCGGATGTTTTTTTTGCCCGGTGAGATAAAATACGTATTGAACAAGCTCGAGGCTGCGGGGTACGAAGCGTACGTCGCAGGCGGAGCCGTGCGCGATATGCTGATCGGCAGACCGGTCAGCGACTATGACGTGACCACGTCGGCGAAGCCGGATGAGATAAAACGCGTTTTCGAAGATCATCCGACGATCGAAACGGGCATAAAGCACGGCACGGTATCCGTCATAGTCGGAGAGTATCGGATAGAAATAACGACGTTCCGGCGCGAATCGGCGTATTCGGACGGGCGGCATCCCGATCACGTTACGTTTTCGGATCGTTTAGAGGACGATCTTTCAAGACGTGATCTCACCGTAAACGCAATGGCGATTGACAAAAACGGCGCGCTTACAGACCCGTTCGGCGGGCAAAGCGATATAGAAGCCCGGATCATAAGGAGCGTAAACGACGCAGGAGAACGCTTCGGGGAGGATCATCTGCGCATACTCCGCGCGCTCCGCTTTGCGTCTGAGCTTTGCTTTGAAATAGAAGAGAATACCGCAAAAGCGATAACGGAGATGAAGGATCTGATATCGACCGTATCCGCCGAGCGGATATATTCGGAATTATGCAAAACGCTTGAAGGGGACGGCGCCTCATCAGTGCTTACCATATACGGAGACGTTATCTGCCCGATACTCGGTATGGATAACGACTGCGATTACAAAAAAGCCGCGGGAAACGTCGACCGGCTGAAAAAAGACGCGATACTGAGACTCACGTCGCTTTTGTTCAGCGGAAGCGAAGAAAAAGCGCGATCCGTAATGAGACGTCTGAAGGCGAAAAACGCCGACGTCACACGCGTAATAAACGCCGTAAAATACGCCAAAGCCGAACCTGAAAACAGGGCAGAACTGAAAAAACTCATGAGAAAAGCCGGAATTGACGCCGTAAAGGACGTTTTCGAAATAAGGTCTTTATATGACGAAAACGCGGAAGAGCTTTACCGTACGACGCTCGATATCGTTGAAAAGAAAGAAGCGGTCTTTATAAAAGATCTTGC
>CACYEW010000260.1 GCA_902773455.1 uncultured Ruminococcus sp. | reverse complement strand
CGGCTTTGACGGCGCAAAGCCTGAAATGCGGAGTTTTCGTTCTGCCGTCTTCAAATTTCGCGTACACCTGTATTTTTTCGGAAACGGCGTATTTCCCGTTATTCGTCAAAGATACCGCAAGACTGATCTTTTCGTCGTCTTCGGATACGATATCCGCCGAAACGTATTCGACGTCCGTATAAGTCAATCCGTAGCCGAACGGGAAAAGCGGCTCGGCTTCGGCGTAAGCGTACGTTCTGCCTTTCATTGAGTAATCCGAAATATCGGGCAGAGAAGCGTCGCCTCTGAAAAACGTCACGGGAAGTCTGCCGGAAGGCGAATGATCGCCGTGCAGTATCTCTGCGATCGCGAGACCGCCGAGCGCGCCCGGATAGAAGCAATGCACGATCGCCTTGACCTTTTCGTTTATCTCGTCGCCGAGATCGACCGGACTGCCGCACATAACGAGCACGACCACGTTTTCGCATACGCCGCATACCGCTTTGCAGAGCTCCGTCTGAGGCTTCGGCAGATACGGCGTCGTTCTGTCGCCTCTGTAAAATCCTTCGGCTTCGTAAGGCATCTCCTCGCCTTCGACCGAACTGTCGAGCCCGAGGCAGAGAACGGCGACGTCCGCTTCAGAAGCGGCGGCGAGCGCACCGGAGAGGAGCTCCTCCCCTTCGGATCCGCGCGTCGATATCAGAGACGAGCCCGTCGCGACCGATATCCCGGAATTTTCGAACACCCTTCTCATACCGTCGGCGACGGTCACGTATTCGGGAGATCTGCCGTTGTAGTTGCCCTCAAGGACTCTTACGGAATTGGCGTTCGGACCGATGACGGCGATTCGTTCGTATCTGTCGGCAAGAGGTAAAAATCCGTCCCTGTTTTTGAGCATGACGAGACTTTCGCGCGCCGATCTGAGATTGAGCTCGCGGTGCTTATTGCAGTTTACGACGGAATAAGGTATATCAGAATACGGTCTTTGCTCTTCGAATTCGCCGAGCATGGCGCGTATGGTAAAGAGCTTCACAGCGGCTTTCGTGAGATCGTCGTCGGTCACGAGGTCCTCTTCATATGCGTCTATAAGCTTTTCGTACGTATTGCCGCAGTTGAGATCGCAGCCCTTTTTGAGAGCGAGAGCCGCGGCTTCGGTCTTCGTTTCGGTAAAATGATGTCCCGCCTGTATATCGCTTATCGCTCCGCAGTCGGAGACGAAATAGCCGTCGAAGCCCCATTTGCCGAAAAGCACCTCTTCCATAAGATACGAGTGGGCGCAGCACGGTTCGCCGTTGGTTCTGTTATAAGCGCCCATTACGCCGGCGACTCCGGCTTTGACGCAGGATTCGAACGCCGGCAGATAAGTCTCCCACAGATCCTTCATTCCCGCTTTCGCGTCGAAGGTGTGACGGCTGTATTCGGGACCGGAATGCACGGCGAAGTGCTTTGCGCAGGCGCAGGCTTTGAGATATTCGCCGTCGCCCTGTATGCCTTTGATATACGAGACCGCCATGTTCGAGGTCAGGCACGGATCTTCTCCGAAGGTCTCCTGCCCTCTGCCCCATCTTCCGTCGCGGAAAATGTTTATGTTCGGCGCCCAGAAGGTCAGACCTTTATATATGCCGCGGTCGCCGAACTGTACGCTTTTGTTGTATTTCGCTCTCGCTTCGTCGGAAACGGCGCAGCCGATGCCGTATATAAGATCGGGATCGAACGTCGCCGCCATGCCGATCGCCTGAGGGAAGACGGTCGCCGTGTCGGCTCTCGCCACGCCGTGTGCCGCTTCGTTCCACCAGTTGTATTCGTTTATGCCGAGCCTTTTTATCGCGGGCGATGTGTATAAAAGCTGAGATATCTTCTCGTACGCCGTCATTTTCGACACGAGCTTTTCGGCGATCTTTTTGGCTTGTTCTTTGTTCATCTTACTATCCTTTCTCCGTCAAAGGCGAAAAGCCCGAATCCGTAACCGGTCTTGTGACCCGAGCAGAGCCATTGCGCGTACGCTTTTCTGAGCGCCGTATCGCGCGGCAGCTCTTCGTCGGGCAGAGACGCGTATCTG
>CACYEW010000259.1 GCA_902773455.1 uncultured Ruminococcus sp. | reverse complement strand
AAAAATACGCTTCTGCTCGCCAAACGCGCGGCGGACAAGATAGTATCCGACGCTCAGACGCAGGCGGATCTTTTGTTCACGACCGCAAAAGAGAATTCGGACAGAGTTCTGCGCTCCTTCCGTGAATCGGTGGCAAGCGAAGCGACGGTCCTCGAAAAGCTCAAACGCACGGTAGCGGATCTGCGCGAAACGATCTATAAGCAGTACCTCGAGAATATTGAACAGCTTGAAAAGCTCGCGCCGAAAAGCAAGTACGAAGAAGAGCTGCTCGAGGTGAAAACGGCGGATTATATCCGCGCCGTCATCGACGGAATGAAGAGCGACGTCGAAGCTTACAAGCCGGAGGAACCGGCAAAGCAGGAAGAACCCGAACCCGACGCCTATACGATAACGCGTACGTCGGGCAGATCAGGCGCGAAAAAATACAGAGTCACGTCGATACGCGACACGATAAAGGAGCTCAATAAGCAGATACTCTCCGACGGTCTGCCGCCCGACGAATCGGGAAAACTGATAGACGGCGAGGAGATCGTGCCGAAGGACGCGGACGTCCGTCAGCCTAAACGCGAGCTTCATAAACGCAAAAAGCCGAAGCGCAACGATATTTTCGATACCGAGGGCGACGAATGAAGATCGATTTCAAGCAAAACGCTCCGAGATTCGCGCTTTGGGCGCTGATAGCCGCGGCGCTCGTCGCGCTCGATCAGATCACGAAAGCGGTCGCGGTAAAAAATCTGCCGGAGCATCCGCGTGAGAATTTCATACCGTATCTGTTCAATCTCGTGTATACCGAGAACAGAGGCGCGGCGTGGGGTATGCTCGCAGATCACAGATGGATATTCATAACCGTGTCGACCGTCGCCGTCGTGCTCATCGCCTTCGCGCTTTTCGTATGGGCGAAAGAAAAGCCGGTCTTCTGCGTGAGCCTTACGCTGATACTTGCCGGCGGAGTCGGCAATATGATAGACAGGATCGCGCTCGGATACGTGGTCGATTTCATACAGTTCGCGTTCTTTACGTCGTTCCCGATATTCAACGGCGCCGATTCTTTCGTGACCGTCGGCGGCGTGATGATGATATGCTATATTCTTTTTACGAAAGACAACGTGTTTTTCAGAAACGACAAAAAGAAGAAGAAAGAAAATGAAAGCTGAGAAAACGGCAACAATAACCGCGGACCGGGTCGGTATTCGTTTCGACCTTGCCGCGTCGGAACTGTTCGGCATAACAAGGAGCGCCGCTGCGACGTATACAGACAGCGGCGCTTTGACGCTCAACGGCAAACGGTGCAAGAAAAACACGCCCGTCAGAGAAGGCGACGTTCTTACGTTTGCCGAGCCGGATCCGGTGAAGCCGGAAGCCGAACCGGAGGATATACCGGTAAGGATAATTTACGAAGACGATTATCTCGCCGTGGTGGACAAACCGAAGGGAATGGTGGTTCATCCGGCGCCGGGCAATTATTCCGGCACGCTCGTTTCCGCCCTGCTTTATCAGATGGAAGGGCGGCTTTCGGGCATCAACGGCGTCGAACGTCCCGGTATCGTGCACCGTATAGACAAGGATACGAGCGGTCTGCTCATAATCGCGAAAAACGACGAGGCTCACATCGGCCTCGCCGGGCAGATAAAGGAGCATACGTTTACGCGCAGATACGAGGGCGTCGTCGTCGGCAGACCGAAGGAAGATTCGGGATCTGTCTGCAAGACCGTCGGCAGAAATCCGAAAGACAGAAAGAAAATGGCGGTGAACGTCAAAGACGGCAGAGAGGCGCGCACCGATTACGAGCTGATCGAAGCCTACCGCGGTTTTTCGCTTATGAAATTCACTCTTTATACCGGCAGGACTCATCAGATAAGGGTACATATGAGCTCGATCGGCCATCCGCTGATGGGCGATACCGTATACGGAGCGGGGAACACCGCGTTTGAAAAAAAGCACGCCGATATCCTGCAGGGGCAGTGCCTGCACGCGAGGTATATCGGATTCGTTCACCCGAAGACCGGGGAGTACATGGAATTCGACGGCGGCAGACCCGCTTATTTTGACCGGATCATAGCTTTGCTGAAAGAAAATTACCGATAATTTATTATAATTTAACTTAAATTATCGGCAAGTGTGATTTTTTGTTAATAATGATATGTTACAATTATCTCAACGTAAACAAAGAAAGGGTATGCTTTTATGACATCCGATAAAAGCAGATGTATCGGAATAGTTGCCGCGGTCGTGCTGCTTTCTATCGCTTTTGCGACGCTGCGGATAGTGATAACCGTGAATTATTACGACGTTTCCGAATCGCTTTATGCAAAAGGCGCCGAGAGCGTGGGTATAGTCAGAGTCGTTTTCGCACTGTGTCTTCTGGCGCTCGGCGTATTCGCGTTTCTTCTCACGCGTAAAAATAAATTCAAGGAACTGCCGGAAACCACCCACGGAGTCGTATTCACGGGCTCTTTGTGCGGTTTTATGTTCATATCGTCGGTAATACTGCAGACGGTCTATTTCTTTAACGACGTGCGCAAATCGTCCGGCAAAGCCGTGTTCATCATTTTCATACTGTCGCTTCTTTTCGCGGCGTTATCGAGTCTTTACTATTTTTGGGCGGCTTCGACAACGTTTTTCAAAAAACTGCCCTACCGCATATTCTGCGTTATGCCGGCTCTGTGGGCGGCTTGCTACGCGGTGACGATATATTTCAGCAAAGGCACCGTGATAAACAGTCCGGAGAGGATGATAATACAGCTGTCCGTAATAATGATTATGCTCTACACGGTATCGGAGGGACGTTTCCATTTCGGCATAGCGAGACCGAGACTTCACGTCGCCCTGTCCGCCGTGGCGGTGGTGGTTATAATCACCGCGTGCGTGCCGAACTTTCTTCTCACGGCGTTCTGGCTTTTGCCGTTCTCTTCGGATACCGTCTTCTCGGTACTGCAGGTCGGCGTCGCGATGTACATTTTACAGAGGATGATCTCGGTCCTCAACGCAAGACCCATTGAAGAATGAATCGGATCGGAGATCGGAATGAAAAAGGATTTAACGATAATTTTTTGCATATTATCTGTTTTCTCAGTCTTCGCTGTCGTCTGCCTTTACGGCTGTTCCGATGTTTATAAGAACGTGCGGATCGTTAACGGCGATGCGTCAGGACTTATAAACGAAGATTTTTATGCAGATAATTATATCAGAGGAGCTCATTATAGCGGTTCCGAATTTGACGATCCCGATTACCCCGAATCAAGAACGTTTATGATAAACGACTCAGAGCAACTCAATTCTGTTTTTTCATCGAATACGGATCTTGAGATCGATTTTCAAAAAGAAACCCTCATTGTATATTCATATACTGCGATCAATCACAGAGATCTTTCGATCAAAAAAGCGTCGGTTTCCGACGGGATCCTTAAATTAGAGTTAAAAACAAAAAACAGCTTCCGTCCCGATACGTGCGTACCTTATCAACGTTACGTGGTTATCAGAATAAACGGAACCGATATACAAAACGTTGAAATTATTATAGAATAAGAACCCGCCCTGCCGTATGACAGGACGGGTTTTATTTAGAGTATGTACGTATGATGAGTGCCAGCAGTTTTT
>CACYEW010000258.1 GCA_902773455.1 uncultured Ruminococcus sp. | reverse complement strand
TCGGAGTTTCTGTCTTATCTCGGTCTTCGCGATGAGGCGGAAAAATACGCCCGGTACGCGTCGTATGCAAAACAGAGACTCTTTGACAGCCTCTTCGACCGCGAGCTCGGCAGATTCATCTGGTTTGAGGATCAGCTCGGCGCAAAGCGGCTCGACACGACGTATCACGGGATATGCTATCCGGTCATATACGGATATACGGACAGCCTTGACGCCGCGTCCTCGCTCGACCATATGAAGCGCCGTATGAGCGGCCCGGAGGGGGAAGTCTACCAGTCGAACCATTTCGGCGATCACGGATACTGGGGCGTTCCCACGTGGGGAATGCAGGCCGGTTCCGATATGCAGCCGTTCGCAGCTGCGGCGTATTCGAAGGTCGGTATGGCTGACGACGCGATCAAGCCGCTTCGGTTCGTGGCGCGGCGCGTCTGCGGCGAATATCAGCGCGGCGCGTTTCCGGAGACTGCGAACGAAAAGCGTTTCGCGTATTTCTCGCCGTCCGCCGGTGTGTTCGCGCAGGAGCTTATCGAATCCGTTTTCGGTCTATACCGCGATATGATATCGGAGACTCTGACCGTTTCGCCGTGCTTCCCGCCGGACTGGGATCACGCGGAGCTCCGCCTGCCGACCGTATCTTACGAATACAAAAAGAACGGCGGCGCGATAAATATCAAGATAACGTCGGACGACGGCTGCAAAAAAGTCCTCCTTATGAGGACCCCCGTTCTGAAAAGCGCCGCGGTATACTGTAACGGAGCTGCCGTAAAATGCGGGATCAGATACGAATGCGGCTTCTGCGAGCTGTACGCCGAATTAACGAAACAGCGGACGGCTGACGTGACCGTCGAGCTTTTCCCGCTTGATTTTTCCGTTGAATGCGACAAAAACGCCGCCTGCGGCGACGCGCTCGACATAAAGGTATCGGGATGCGAAATAACCGGCTTAGTCGACCGCGAGGGTATATTCTCCGACACGGCGGAGTTCAGACTGAGGCGCGGCATACTCGATCCGTATAAGAAATACGGCGCGATAGGTCTTATCAACTTTTCAAGGCGCACGTTCGCGCTGAAGCTGAAGAGCAAAGACGCAGAATTTCTCTTTCCCGTGTCGTTGACCGTCACGCCCGCGTATGAAATAAGAGCGACGTACGACGGCACGCTTCATGTTGTATTCCGCAATTTTTCAAAGCATGCGATAAACGGCACGGCGCAGATATTCACCTGCGGCAAAACGGTCGTCTTTCCGCTTTGCTGTGAAGCGAACGGGACCGCGGAGACCGCAGTCGACTGTACGCTCGAAACGCTCCACGGCAAGAACCGCGCGCTTTTCGTCCTCGACGGACGCGGCGGTGAATTCGATCTGATATCGACCGAGCCTTACAGAGCGGAGCAGGCGGATATCGGCTCATGCGGCGCGGAGGAATACTCTGCGTGGCGTAAATACGGTATTTTCGGGCATCACGGCTGCGCCGTTATGGGTCCCGACGAATATCTTAAAAACGTACCGGATAAATTGATTGTCGGCGGCGCGGAATTCGCGCTTTCCGGCAAATTCATACCCGTATCGTCAGCAGGCGGCAGGATCGCGGACGTAAAGATAGACAAAGACGCGCGCAAACTGTACGTGCTGATCTCGGCGTTTGCCGACGATCACGAGGTATTCTGCAGCGCCTTTTCGGCGACGGTATGGTGCAAAAAAGAAAAGACGCATCTGCCGCCCGTGTACGTATACCCGCTGACGGTCGCAGGCGCTCTTGATTTCGGCTTTTCAAACGCCGTGCTCGCCGGCTTCGGCACTTACAGTCCGGGAACGGAACGCGGCGCGGCTCTGCCGCATTTAGTGAACGGCGATTACGAGGGCACCGTTTGTCCCGATTATCCGCAGAGGAAGCTCTGGTGCGAAAACGCGGCGGCGGAAGCCGGAGGCGCCGTATTCAATCTGCTTGAATTCGATCTCGGAACGAGGCGGCGTATAGAGCGGATCACCGTAACGTCGAACGCGCAGGACGGCGCGGCGGGCGTCTTCGCCGTATCATACGAGGGGTAAAACAAAAAACGGCGCCGAGGCGTCGTTTTTGTCTTTGACGGAGGCGAGGGGAATCGGTCTCGCCTGCGGGCTCGGTCAGGGTCGGCTCGTGAACCCCCAAAGCTCACAAATTCGCTTCGGGGAACCCCGAGGCTCTGCCTTGCCCCCGGCAAGGCATTCACTCCCGACCCGTTCGATTCCCCTCATAAGCTGTCGCAAAATCAAAAACGGCGCGTAAAGCGCCGTTTTCGGTTTTGGTGGAGGCGAGGGGAATCGGTCTTGAATTTTGCAAAGCAATTTGTTCTGATTTTTTCTTTATGCTTTGCAAAATTCTTCGGTCACCGCTGAAAACAGTCCCCCGGAC
>CACYEW010000257.1 GCA_902773455.1 uncultured Ruminococcus sp. | reverse complement strand
TTGGGGGTTGTAAGGGTGGGACCGGGGTTCCCCGAAAACGAGCTTGCCGAGTTTTCGGGGGTTCACGGTGGGCAATCCCCAAGGGCGGCGAAGCCGCAAAGAAAGCCGGCTTTGCCGGCTTCTTACTTATTCACTGTTCCTTCTTCCTTTTTGCTTCGCGCCAAGCCGATAACGACGGCGGCGGCGATCACGAATATCATCGAAACGGCGATAAACGCGACGGTCACGGGGTGTATATTGAAATCGCCTCCGCCTGTTTCTTTGATCTTCGTTATCAGATCGACGTTTTGTACCTCCGTTTCCTCCGCGGGGTAAAGCGGTACCGACGCGGCGAGCGTATGAAGCGGCAGAAGCGCGACCAGGAGCAGTATGCACAAAACTTTTTTCATATCAGTTTTTATCGCCGCCTTCGATGAAGTACGTCGCCTCCATATCCGCGGTGGAGAGTGCAAACGCGAGCGGGTACATTTCGAAAGCCGCGCCGACGTTACGTTGATCGTCCGTGCCGGTAAAGCCCATGTGATACCGTATCGCAAAAGCCTCCTCGCGCGTAAGCCTCATAAAGCCCGAGATTATGTAGACCGATTTTTCACCGTGTCCGTACGGCATTTTATCTCTGAATTCGTAATACGGCACGGTTTGCCAGACGCCGTTTGCGTCCTTTTTGTTTCTCGTCGACATAACGTAACAGTCCGCTTTGCAGACGTCGTGCAAAAGCGCAACGATCGCCGCGGTCTCGTCACTTACGCGCAGACCGTATTCATTTTGCACTCTCTGCCGCGAAAGATAATCGATAAGGCAGTTATATACGTTCACGCTGTGCTCGCAAAGGCCGCCCTCTTTTGCAAGATGATACTGCGAAGACGCGGGCGCGGTGAAAAAGTCGCACTTGTTTTCGAGCCAGTCGAGCAGTTTTTCCGCTCCCTCCCGTTTGATCTTATCCTTATATATCGCAATGAATTCTTCTTTTTTCGGGTTCATTTTTTCAGATCCTTTCGCTCGTTTTTCTCATTATACAATAAACGCGGAGAAAAATCAACTCGCAGAAGCAATAAAAATCACACAAAATCAAAAAAACGTCGGCGCATATCTTGATTTTTGCAAAAACGTCGTATATAATATAAATTGAAGTAATGGTAAAGGAAGAAAATACGTATGAAAAAAATCACAAAAGCCGTAATTCCCGCCGCCGGTCTCGGCACGCGCATGCTGCCGATCTCAAGAACGGTGCCGAAAGAGATCCTGCCGATAGTCGACAGACCTTCGATGGAATATCTCGTAAGGGAAGCCGTCGCCGCGGGTATAACCGACATACTCATAATCACCGGCAGAAACAAGGAAGCGATCGAAAACTATTTCGATTATTCGATAGAATATAAAGATAATCTCGCCGCGAAGAACAAGACGGCGGCGCTTGCGGATATGGAAGAGGTCTGCAGACTTGCCAATATATATTTCCTGCGTCAGAAAGAGACGAAGGGACTCGGTCACGCCATTCTCTGCGCCGAATCGTTCATCGGCGGCGAGCCTTTCGCCGTGCTCTACGGAGACGACGTTATGGTCGCCGACACTCCCGTAACGAAGCAGCTTACCGACGCGTATGAAAAGTACGGAAAAGGCGTCGCGGGCGTATGCGAGGTGGCCCGCGAAGACCTCAAAAAATACTGCTCACTCAAAGCAGAACCGATCGAGGGCAGGGCTTATCTCTGCACCGATATGATCGAAAAGCCGCAGAGAGAGGAAGATATGTTCTCGAACCTCGCCATACTCGGACGCGTCGTTTTGCCGGCTGAGATATTCGATATACTCCGCACGACGCCTTACGGCGCGGGCGGCGAGCTCCAGCTCACCGACGCCATGAAGGTCCTCGCGAGAAACGAGGGGATGATCGCGTACAAATACGACGGCAAACGCTACGATATGGGCAGTAAACTCGGCTTCCTGCAGGCGAATATCGAGCTTGCGGTAAAGCATAAGGAAATAGGCGGGGATTTCGTCGCTTACCTCAAAGAATTCGCAAAAACTTTATAATAAAAAGAAAGCGGGTAAAGAAAATGGACAGAGTTACAAAAACAAACTACTACCTCGACATCGCGCAGACCGTTCTTGAAAGAAGCACCTGTCTGCACTGGAAATTCGGCGCGATAATCGTCAAAAACGATACGATCGTATCGACCGGTTACAACGGCGCGCCGAGAGGCAGAAAGAACTGCACCGACCTCGGTTTCTGTATGTGCGGCGAAGACGGCGAGACGTCGAGCGAACTCTGCAGATCGGTACACGCCGAATGCAACGCCATAATCTCAGCCACCCGTGAGCAGATGCTCGACTCCACGATGTATCTCTGCGGCGCGGACGCGAAAACGGGTCAGATACTCTCCGACACGTGCAGCTGTCAGCTCTGCAAGAGAATGATAATCAACGCCGGCATATCCAAGGTCATAGTCCGCAACTCCCCCACCTGCTTCGTTACCTACAACGTCAGAGACTGGGTATTCAATGACGACAGTTTTTCGGGACAGCTCTGATATCGCGATAATCCCTTTGAGAGCCGAACACGCGGCGGCTCTGCACCGTCTTGAAGCGGGATGCTTCTCCGCTCCGTGGAGCGAGGCTTCGATCGCGGCGCTTGCGGACGATCCCCGGGCGGCGAGCTTTGCCGCGCTTTATAAGGGCGAGCCGGTCGGTTACGTATCTATGTATTACGTGCTCGACGCGGGAATGATAAACAACATCGCGACGGCGCCGGAAATGAGACGGCGCGGTATCGCGACCGCTCTTCTGCGCGCTCTTGCGGACCGCTGTGAAAAACTCGGTGTGCGCGAGCTTACCCTCGAAGTGAGGCAGTCGAACAGAGCCGCGGTATCTTTATACGAAAAAGAAGGCTTCGTCTTCGTCGGAGTCCGCCGGAATTATTACGACTCTCCGCGCGAAGACGCCCTTTTATACAAGAAGGAAATAAAATGCTCTACCTTGCAATAGAATCGTCCTGCGACGAAACGGCGGTCGCCGTCGTTTCATCGCCTTCGGGAGTCGACGAATTCGAGATCAGATCGAACGTAATAGCGAGCCAGATCGACATTCACGCGAAATTCGGCGGAGTGGTTCCGGAAATAGCCGGCCGCGCCCATATAGAGGCGATCTCTTCGCTTGCGTACAGGGCTTTGGCCGACGCGGGCGTTTCCGCGAAGGATATCGACTGCGTTGCGGTCACGAGCGAGCCGGGTCTCATCGGCGCTCTTCTCGTCGGCGTGAATTTCGCAAAGGGCTTCGCTTATGCGAACAAAAAACCGCTCGTGGCGGTAAATCACATAAAAGGTCACGTCGCCGCAAACTACATAGAGGGCGGAATAAAAGCTCCTTTCATCGCTTTCGTCGCGTCGGGCGGTCACACCTCCATAATACGCGCTTCCTCTTTCACGGATTTCGAGACCGTCGGCAGAACGCTCGACGACGCGATAGGCGAGGCGTTCGACAAGACCGGCCGTAAAATGGGGCTTACGTATCCGTGCGGCGCGGCTATGGACAAACTCGCCGCCAAAGGCGACCCGGAGGCTTATAAAATGCCGCCCGCCCATATACGCGACGGATCGTACAATTTCTCCCTTTCCGGACTCAAGACCTTTACGATCAATCTGATGAACACCGCCGAGATGAAGGGCGAAGAGATAAACTTCAACGATCTCTGCGCTTCGCTTACGAAAAGCATATGCGATTCTGTCGCTCATCAGCTTCTGCGGTGCCTTCGCGACAGCAATATCAACACGCTGCTCGCCGCCGGAGGAGTGCTTGCGAACACTCATCTGAGAAGAACTCTCGTCAGGATGTGCGACAAAAACGGCATCGAGCTGCATATGCCGCCGCCGTATCTGTGCGGAGACAACGGCGTGATGATCGCCGCCGCCGCAAAATACGAATTCGAGGCGGGCAGATACGCCGATATGAGCCTTGACGGAGCGCCCTCTTCAAAGGACGACTGGAAGCGGTGTTAGCCCGGATCCTGTCAAGAGCTATTGCGAAAAAATTTTATTTTCGTTAAATTGCCACAAAAACACGGCGGATATTTCGTACAATTTCACATAGCTTTTTATTGTTAACAATTTATGAACCCAACTGCCGGCGGATGACGCAAATTCCCGTTTTTTTGAATAAAAATACATTAAACCGGGAGCTCTGCGCAGTGTGGAAAACTTTGGCGTAAAAATTATAAATAACGTCGTTTTTGATCGGAATACGGTGTTATCGAGCGATTTTTTGACGTGTTTTTGTTGTTTTCGATGTGTGTTTTGTGGATTTGTCTGTGGAGTTTGTGGAATACTCAACATACGCTTTTGATGTATACGGATGAATAAAACGGCCTCTTCGGCCGCTGAAACAGTGAATTTCGGTAAATTTTGGCATAATATTACATATGAATGAAAAATAGAGACAATGTTAAAACTTATTAAATTTTGCAAACGGTGATGCTTATGAAAAACGAAAATTACGAACGCGCCGCGTCTTTGGCGGCGGAAAAATTCAAGGCGCTTATGATCAGCCAGCTTGAACGCGCCGACAGGATAAAAAGCGAAAAAGAATTCAAAGATTACAAAAATCTGAAAAAGCTCGTTATCGGCGTATGCGGCGGCGACGGCATCGGTCCGATAATCACCGACGCCGCGCTTTCCGTGCTTGAAAAACTGCTTGACGCGGAGATAAAAAGCGGCGGAATAGAAATAAAAAAGATCGACGGGCTGACGATCGAAAACAGGATAGCGGCAAACAAAGCGATCCCCGACGACGTTATGGAAGAGCTTTACTCATGCGACGTGATACTCAAAGGTCCGACGACCACTCCCCACGAGGGCGACGGCCTGCCCAACATCGAGAGCGCGAACGTGATGATGAGGAAAAAGCTCGATCTGTTTGCAAACGTCAGACCGGTCAAGGTGCCGGATCAGGGCATCGACTGGACGTTCTTCCG
>CACYEW010000256.1 GCA_902773455.1 uncultured Ruminococcus sp. | reverse complement strand
CGGCGTAAGCGGTGACCTGGTCGCCGAGCTTGAAAACTTCATCAAGTTTGACGCCGGGTTCGTCGGTTATATCGTCATACGACAATATGCCTGTAACTTTCGTGCCGAGATCAACTTTGATCTCTGTCGGCGAGATCTGCGTTATCGTGCCTGTTACGACGTCTCCTGTATTTAAAGTTTTAAACGTTTCATCGAGCATTTTTTCGAAGCTTTCTTCGACCTCCTTCTGATCGGGTTCTCCGGTCATTACTTCAGTGTCTTTGATTTCTTCGCTCATTTTGGTTTTAACCTCCTCTATAATACTGTCCGGTGTCGATGCCCCGGCAGTTATTCCAACTTTTGTGTTTTTGCCTATGCGTATGCTTTCGCATTCGTCGGCGTTTTCGACGAGATACGTTTTATCGCACAGACCTTTTGATATATCGAACAGCTTGTTCGTATTCGAGCTGTTCCTGCCTCCGATTACTATCATAACGTCGACTTCGGCGGCAAGAGCCCTCGTTTCGTTCTGGCGTTTTTCGGTAACCGAACATATTGTATCAAATATTCTTGTACGAGTATATAACTTTTTGAGAATTTTTTGACAAATATTCCATTTTAACTGATCCTGCGTTGTCTGCGAGACCGCCAGAACTCCGTTTTCCGGCTCCGGAATAGCTTTCAGCGCCTCTTCGATCCGCCCGGGATCGGAACCTGCGACCACGGCGCCGCGAACGTAGCTCTTGATACCCACGACCTCGGGATGATCCTCGTCGCCGAAGATCACGGTCAGCCCGTTTTCATCGGAATTGTCCTTTACTATTTCGTGTATCTTGCAAACGAACGGACAGGTGCAGTCGATCACTCTGAAATTCGGATTTTCCTCCGCTTTGCTCTTCAGCTTGTCGAAGATAGCTTTTTCCACGCCGTGCGTGCGGATCACCACCGTGACCGGTCCGGACTCAGTCGCTTCTTCGCAGATCCTGTCTATTTCTTCGGCTTCGATTATGCATACGCCGGCGTCTGCAAATCTCTTTGTAACGGTCGGATTATGTATTATACCGCCTAAGGTATAGATGCGGCCTTCGTTTTTTTCTATGAGACCGTCTACGACAGATACGGCTCTCGATACGCCGAAGCAGAATCCGCTGTGCTCCGCGACCTTTATCATTGCATATCACCTTCAAGAGCGCATATATCGGAAAATACCATGCCGGACGCGTTTTTATATTCGTGCGCCGTGCCGCTTTCGATATTCAGCTCTTCGTTTTTGATCGGCTCGCCTATCACGACGGTCGTTTTTGAAAACATTCTGAGCTTTCTCTTCTTCGTTTTTATGAACACGGGAACGATATCGCAGCCCGTTCTGTAAGCTATCATCGCTATACCGGTCTTCGGTTCGGTCTCTTTTGGATCGACCGCCGGTCTGCGCGTACCCTGAGGGAACACGCCGAGACATTCGCCGTTATTCAAAAATCCGATCGCGGTGCGTAAAGCCGCTTTATCGGCAGTACCGCGCTTCACGCCGAAACAGCCGAAGGAAGAAAGCATTTTGCCGAAAGCGGAATTCATCGCTTCCGTCTTGACCATAAAATGGAGCTGGTGCGGAAACGCTATCGCGAGCATAACGGGATCGAACAGCGCGATATGGTTGCTGCATACCATGTATCCGCCCTGCTTCGGTATATTCTCAGCCCCTTCGATCTTCAGCCGGTAAAGAAATCCGAACAGTCCCGAAAGGAGCTTTTTTGCTTTTTCATAAGGAGTTTTTTTTTGCTTTCCGCGTCTTTTCTCAACGAGCGCCGCTATGTGATCGACGTTTTGTTCGATCGTCATATCCGAGTTGTCGATGATAACGGCGTCGTCTGCCGGTACGCACGGAGCGTTTGCCCTGTGCGAATCGTCGTAATCGCGTTTGATCATCTGTTCCGTTATCTCTTCAAGGCTGACGTCCTGCCCTTTGGCGATAAGCTCGTCGTATCTGCGTTTGGCTCTCGCTTCGGCAGACGCGTGCTGGAATATTTTCAGATCGGCGTTCGGCAGTATCACCGTACCTATATCGCGGCCGTCCATGATAACGTCGTATCTTTCGGCGGTTTTTCTCTGCAGATCGAGCAAAAACGCTCTTACCTCGGGTATTGCCGAAACTTTGGAAGCGTAAGACGATATTTCGTTTTGTCTTATCGCCTCGGACACGTCTTCGCCGTTCAGATATATCCTCTGCGCGCCGTTTTCGTACTTCGTATCGATATCTATTTCGGTCAGGAAGGGTATGACCTTCTCCCTGTCGTCCGGAAGTACGCCTTTTCTGTAAACGTAAAGTCCGACGGAACGGTACATCGCGCCGGTATCGACGTGAATGAAGCCGAGCTTTTCCGCAAGCGCCTTCGCGACCGTGCTTTTACCTGCGCCGGAGGGTCCGTCTATCGCTATGGAAAACGTTTTTTTCGTCTTTTTACTCATTTATTACTCCTCTTGCCGCGGCGTACGCCGTGCAGAAAGCTATTTGCAGATTATAGCCGCCCGTATATGCGTCCACGTCTATCACCTCGCCCGCGAAGTAAAGCCCCGGTACGAGCTTGGACTGCATCGTTTTCGGATCGATCTCTTTTACCGACACGCCGCCTCGCGTTATGACCGCCTCGGCTATCGGCGCGTAGCCGGAAACGTCGAGCGACAGATCATTCAATACCGATACGATCTTTTTTCTCTCGGCGGCCGTGACGGCGTTGACCTTTTTGTAAGGATCTATACCCGTTCTTTGTATGAACGGCTGAATAAGCTTATTCGGCAGAAGCGCCGCCAGGGAATTTGAAAAATTCTTGTTAAGGCTACAGGAAAAGTCCGAGAGTATGCGGTTATCGAGCGTTTTTTCGTCGAGCGCCGGTTTCAGGTCTATATGAAGCGTATATTTGCCCGGCTGAACGTTTTTCAGATGAGCCGAAGCCGAGAGCACGAGCGGACCGCTTACGCCGTTTTTCGTAAAAAGCATCTCTCCCTGCTCTTTGTATACCGTTTTGCCGCTTTGAACTTCCGTGCAGGAAAGCGTTACATTGCGGAGCGACAAGCCTTCGCACTCCTTGCAAAGCCCGTCTTCGCAGACGAGAGGCACAAGCGACGGCTCGCGCGGCACGACCGTATGACCGAACGCTCCGGCAAAAACGTAACCGTCGCCGGTCGAGCCGGTTTTCGGGTAAGAGGCGCCGCCTGTCGCTATTATGACTTTATCGTATTTTTCAACTCTGTCTGAGCATATAACGGAAAAGCCGCCGTCTTTTACTATCTTTTTTACGTTTTTCGTAACCGTTTTCACGCCGTTCTTTTTGCAGAAGCGGATCAGCGCTTCGGCTACGTCGGACGCTTTGTCCGACACGGGAAAGACTCTTCTGCCGCGTTCCGTTTTAAGCGGTACGCCGAGCGATTCGAAGAAGCTCATCACCGCCTGCGAATCAAAGCCTGAATAAGCCGAATAAAGAAATTTCGGATTTGAAACGACGTTATCGAAAAACTCTTCTCTTGTGCAGTTGTTCGTGACGTTGCATCTGCCTTTACCGGTTATGCGGAGCTTTACGCCCAAACGGTCGTTTTTTTCATACAGATCGACGTCCGCGCCGTACGAGGCGGCAAAGCCCGCCGATACAAGTCCGGCGGCGCCGCCGCCGATAACGGCGACTCTCATTTATCTTCGTTATCCTCTATTTTGTTGTAAACGTCGAATTTATCCCAGACGTCTTCAAGACGGTTGAAGGTGTTGAGCACGTCTTCCTGCTTCTTTTTGCCTATCGCGACGATCATCGCGTTTATGACGGAGAGCGGAGCCACGAGCGAATCGACGAACGACGCCATTTCGCTTCTCGCGAGCAGCGTATGATCGGCAAATTCGGCAAGCGGAGAATCCTTACTGTCCGTTATCGCTATGGTTTTCGCCTTCTGCTCTTTTGCAAGCTCCATGCCCTGGATTATACGTTTTGAATATCTCGGAAACGAAATTCCGATTATTACGTCTTCTTCGCCTATTCTGAACAGCTGCTCGAATATCTCGGAGCGGCTCGTCGAATTGACGAGCTTTACGTTGCCGAATATAAGCGAGAGATAGAAATTCATAAACACGGCAAGACACGCCGATGATCTCATGCCCATGATGTAGATATTACGCGCGCCGATTATCGCGTCCACGGCCTTATCGAAAGCCTCTTTGTCTATATTGTCGAGCGTGGTCTTCATTTTTTCGATATCGAGGTTCATGACCTTTTCGAGCACTTCATGCTCTTCGATACGGTCGTTTGTGATCTCGATACGCTGAAGCGACGTGAGCCTCGTTCTTATCAGTTCGCGCAGACTTCTCTGCAGATCCGGATATCCGTCGTAACCGAGTTCGATCGCAAATCTGACGACCGTAGATTCCGACACGCGGACCGTCGTCCCGAGCTTAAGCGCCGTCATATACGCGGCTTTGTCGTAATGCTCGAGAATGAATTTGCCTATTGCTTTCTGACCCTTCGAAAACCCCGGCATTGACGCGTCGATCTTTTGTAAAATATCCATCAGTCTCAGCCCTTTCGTGAAATTGATACAATCTTTGTGTATTATACTACTTAAAAATTAAAAAAGCAATACTTTTTTTGAATTTTCTGATATTTTATTTTTGCAAAATCACTGTTTTATTTATTGTACCTTCACTATACGGCGAAAAAATGAAAAAAATGGAATAAACACTTGCAATTTTTTGCAAAAAAAAGAAATACGGCGTACGTTTTGCGTACGCCGTACCGACAGGCAGTCCGATTATTTATCGTTTTCGTTCAGAAGCTCGTCGCTTTCAACCGCGGCTTTCTTTTTGCCGGAGAGGATAACGTTGACGATTATGCCGAGGATAAGGGCTGCGGCTACTTCGGTGATCGTTATTTTGCCGAATGTCAGCGTAAGTCCGCCGACGCCGGCGATAAGGATAACGGATACGACGAAGAGGTTTCTGTTGTCGCCGAGGTCGGTCTTCTGTATCATCTTAAGACCGGATACCGCTATGAAGCCGTAGAGGGTCACGCAAACGCCGCCCATCACGCAAGACGGGATCGTTGCGAGGAACGTTGTGAACGGAGCGATGAACGAGGCGAGTATCGCCATGATCGCCGTGAAGAGGATCGTCTGTACGGAAGCGTTGCCGGAGATAGCCACGCAGCCTACGGATTCGCCGTAAGTGGTGTTCGGGCAGCCGCCGAATATCGCGCCGGCAATGGAGCCTACGCCGTCGCCGAGGAGGGTGTTGGAGAGGCCCGGATCTTCAAGCAGATCCTGTTCTATAATGGAGGAAAGGTTCTTGTGGTCG
>CACYEW010000255.1 GCA_902773455.1 uncultured Ruminococcus sp. | reverse complement strand
CCGTCGCTTTACTCGTGCCATATCGAATATGAATATCTCGGCAAGCACGGCGACTGCGTGGATCTGAATACGCTTGAAGACACGTGGTATATCTATCCGCACGACTGCGGATTTTCGGTCACGAAAATGGCGCTCGCAACGGAAGAACTGTATTTCGATTACAGAAGAAAGCAGGGAAGACCGTGTAAAAACGGTCTGGCGTAAAAGAAGGATAACAAGGTAGATTTCCGCGGGTTTAAGGCGTCGCATACGGGAACACCGACACTCGTTTCGTCCGTGCCGTGGAACCCCTGCCGGCGACTTTCTTTGCAAAACGACAGATCAAGCCGCTTGCTTCCGGTGATCTCGCGCGCGGCGCCCCCCTTTACCGCGCGCGATCATTCGGCGATGCCGAATGATCCGGTCCTCTCGTTTTGTGCGTATCACTTTCGTTTCGCCGCCCCCGTATGAAGAATACGGGGAGAGGGGGAGTGCGGGGGAATATAAGGGGTTCCCCGAGCCGAACTTGAGAGGCTTGGGGGTTCACGTAAGGGGGTGGGTGGGGGTTCCCCCGCAAAAAGAATATTCCTATTTCAATCGGTTCGTAAGAACCGAATTTCACTGCGGCGTCAGATGCCCGGGGCGGGGTTCCCCGCGGGCGGAATTCCGGCAATTCAAAACGCCGGGATGAAAAGACGGAGGACCGTTCAGGTTCTCCGCTTTTTGATTCTGTAAATTATCAGTCCGGCGGTACATACGGCGAGCAAGATCAGCGCCGCCGAAAAAAGCCAGACGTTTATATTCAGAAACGTATTCGTCAGGTCGTCCGCTCCGCCGGTATCGGTCGGGAGCGCGTCCGTGATCTCAGTCTCGGAAACCGTCTCCGCCGCGGCCGAGGCCGCGTTGAAAAGGACGGCGGACATAAGCAGTATTGCGAGTATCTTTTTCATGATCTTCTCCACTTACGCGCGTCAGAAACGGCGCCGCCGGCTTCGTTCTGAGCGCCGGTATCTTCCGTTAAGCGTTTCTGAGAGGCAGAAGCTTTACGGAGCTCTGCGTTATAACGTACGGAGTCCGTCCGTTCACCGCGGCGCGGCACTGATCGAGCGTTCTCTGCATCTTTTTCGCGAGCAGTTTTATATTTTCGTTCATATCTTCATCGGAATCGTCGTATACGAGCGTGAAAGCGTCGCTTTCCAGAAGAAGATCGTGTACGGTTTTATGCTTTTTATGTTCGGTCTTCGTTATCTCGTCGGTTATCGCTTCTATATCGTAAAGCAGCACGGGGTTGCGGGCGGCGGTCACGTCGATTTCGTCGGCGAGGCGGATCAGAGCGGCGAGATACGGCAGGCACACCGAGTCTCCGCCGGGGACGTCGAAACGCGTTGGATAAACGGTCTCGTCCATTAGATCGGTCTTTCTGTGGCCTCTCGATATCTGTATTACCGCTTCAAGATGCTTTTCGCTCGGAAGTTCGAAAAATTCAGCGTATTTACGTATGAAAAGCCCCGAAAATTCATTATGAAAGTCGCGTATCACGCGCGGCATATCGGCGTCCGGATGAAGCGACATATAGTCGCCGAAATCAATCTTTGACGAAAAAGCGTCAAAATCCTTTTTCGTGATACCCATTCCGACGTCGTGGAAATAGCAGCCGAGAAGCATAACGTAAAGCTCGGTCTTGTTCAGCTTTTCAAGCTGATCTCCGATCAGCCGTCTGCTGAAATCTATGACCGTGATCGAGTGCATCTCGGTGTGGTCGGTGAATTCGGGAAAGATCAGTTTATAGTTTGAAAGCAGCTTCTGAAGTCCGAAAACACAGTCGGTAAAGCGTTTGTGAAGCTGAGGGTCAAGCTCGCGAAGCCTGTATTCAAGCGCGAAACTTTTGTCGTCGTCGTACATTTTGCACCTGTCCGAAATTGATTACTAATGCGATTATAACCTAACGGCCGTTATTTGTCAATACTCAGACGGCGCAAAAACAAAATATGCCGGGTGTTTTTCAAAACACCCGGCAGGCGTGGCTTACCGCCCCGCTTTTGCAGCGTATCAGGTTTTCGGACCGAGAGTCACGTTTTCGCCGTTGAGATGCTTGCGCAGACGTATGAGGTCCTGACCGTTTATCTTTCCGTCGCCTGTCACGTCCGCTCCGGGACCGATGTCGACGATTTCGCCGTTAAGATGCTTGCGCAGACGTATAAGGTCCTGACCGTTGATTTTACCGTCGCCGGTGACGTCGCCGTACATTACATTTTCAAGCGCGAAGTCGACCGTGAGGATAGTTACCCTGTTGTTCTCCGTTACGTTCGTATACCGGTCGTCGACGTAACTGTCGGACCCGTTGATGAGAACGGTCGGCTTGCTGTTTTCGTCAAAGTAATATCCGGCTTTGGCGAGGAGCATAAATCCCATATAATAAGTTTTGCCGACTTCGAATACGTCGGAATTCTGCATAATTTTGGTTCCGTCGGTTTCATAGACGTACCAGTAGGCGGCGCGTAACGTATACGGAGCGTTCGCGTCTACCGATACGCGTGAAATGTGATCTCCCGCGGACTCTCCGATCCGGGGCTCTTCAAATCCGTCGACGTTCGCTGACGTGATGAGAATGTCCGGACCGTTCAGCGGAACGGACAGAGTCCATACGCTGAATACGCCGTTCGATTCCTTTTCGTGCGTCAGAGTTTTGTCGACGGTTTCATCCGATCCGTTTATCAGGGTTATCGTTTGCGTGGAAAATCCGTAGCCTTCGACAGGTTCGATGATGATATTGCACGAATAACTGTTGCCGGAGATGAACACGGAGCTGCTCGTCAGCTTTTCTCTCGTTTCCGCCGTGATCTCGCGCATCCACGAATATCCGGATATGCTGTAAGGCACATTAGAGGGAACGGTCGGAGCGGACAGATCCGCGGGCGTGAGTCCGATCGCGGGTTCGTCAGGCAAGGTTATATTTATTCTTTTTATAAGTCCGAGCAGCGGCTTTACACCGACGGTAAAGATCGTTACAGTATCATTTGTAAGGGTAGAATTGGTATAATCGATGCCGACGGGCATATCGATCGATATCGACGAGGCAAATTCATAATCGGTATTCGCTTTGACTATAATAGCGGCGAGGTAGGTCTTGCCGGCTTGAAAACTGCTGGAACCGACCAACAGGGAGCCGGAGCTGTCGAACCACGCTGAGTACGTGATCTTGTAAGGCGAATTCTCCGGCACGCTGAACGACATCATAGAGGATACTTTTTGGTCGACCACCGGCTTGTCGTAACCGTTGACGGTGACGTTGCGGATCTTGTGACTGCCGTCTGCGGGCGTATAAGGTCCGGCGACCAGCATTACCTGTTGATCGTCTATGACCTCGCAGCTCCACTTATCGATCACGGAGCTGTCGCCGTTTAACAGATACGTCATGGACGAAGAGAATTTATAGCCGCTTTTCGGCGCAAGCGTCACGACCAGATAATAGCAGCGGCCTTCTTCAAAGACGGAACTGTCTTCAAGGGCGGTTTGTGCGAAATAGTCGAACCAGTACCATCCGGTGATCGTGTACGGAGCGTCGGAATATACGTACGGATCCGCCAGTTCTGAGACCTTAAAGTCGATCAACGGTACGTCGCGGGAAACGACGTTCGCCGAGGTCAGAACGTCGACGCTGCCCGAAGCTGTCGGAGTCACGGCTGTCGTCCAGATCTGATAGCAGCCCGCGTCGCTTATATAACCCGTAAAGTCGAGGTCGATAAGAGACGTGCCGCCGTTCACGGTCGCGGTCGAGGATGATGTGAATTCATATCCGTCGTCCGCCTCGAGATAGACGCCGAATGAATATTGCTTGTTTCTCTGAAAAACGGCAGACTGACCTAAATAATCATCGTCAGTCACGCAGTACCAGCCGGTATCAGTAATGTGGTAATGACTGCCCGAAGGTACCGTCGCGGTCGTTGCTTCGGCAACGGATTTGCCAGCCGCCGGCGTCGTGAAGTTTATTATGGCAGCCGTGGGGATCCTCGTCGCGGCGGAAACGGTCATCGGCACGGCGCATACGACCGTCGCGACTGTAAGCAGCAGGCATATTACGGTTTTTAGCATTTTCATATATTACCTCCCTGATCGGTTTTTCTTTTATTATATCACACGTTTTACGAGTTGTAAATATCTTTTCAAAAAAACCGTATATTTCGTCATTTTTTATATTCCGCCGTATGAAATCCGGCTAACGCCGGGCTAAGGTGTCGCTATCGCGACTTCTTTTCACCTTGGGGAGTACCCACCGTGAACCCCCGAAAACTCGGCGAGCTCGTTTTCGGGGAACCCCGGTCCCACCCCT
>CACYEW010000254.1 GCA_902773455.1 uncultured Ruminococcus sp. | reverse complement strand
CGGTCTCCGTTATCTTAAACAGCCGCGGACGTTCGTTCGGATTCACGTTCGTACTGTGCAGGATCAGATACGTGTTTTTATCGAAGCCGTCGAAGATCATACCGTGGCCTCCGTCTTCATCGTAAATGAATTTATCGGCGTGGCGCCACGGTCCGAGTATGCTTCCGCTGTCGCTTATTGCAAGCGCCTGCACGTACCAGTACTGAGGTCCCGAGTGGAAGCTCGACCACAGTAAATAAAGCTTACCGTTTTTTCCGCGACGGAAAAACGGTCCGTCGGTAACGAAATTACACCCGTTCACGTTGATAAGCGAATACGCCCACGGCACGTCGCCGGCGCGGATTATTGTAACAGGCTCTCCGGCGGGAGCCGAAAGATCGGGCGTAAGCGGCATCGCTTCAACCGTACCGTTGCCTATCTGCGTCCACTCGTGGCAGAACGCCGTCCACGGCGTTCCGTCGTCGTCCACGTAAAACGTGGCGTCGAGGCAGGTCCAGCCTTCGGGCGTTATCGGACCGTCGGTAAACGGCAGAAAGGGACCGGTCGGGCTGTCGCTTTTCAGTATCTGCGAGCAGCGGAGGCGGTCTTCGCTTCTGAAGCTTGCGAACATATAATACTTTCCGTTGTATTTATACACTTCGGGGGCGAAAAAGTCGCGGTCAGCCCAGAAATCCGACGGGCGCGTAAAGCATTCGATCGGTTCGCTCCATTCGACAAGATCCTCGGAGATATATACGTCGAGTCCCTGCCAGGGGATCCTTTTGGTCGTCTCTCCTCTTCTCGTGCCGTAAAGGTAATAACGTCCGTTCTCGGCGTACACGAACGGATCGCGCAGATGTATATTTTCAAGTTTCATCTTCTTCGTACTCCGACATCAAAGAAAGCGTTCTGCAGCTTTCGAACATACAGTTGAACCAGAAATTAGCCTCGGCGTCGGGCGTGTTCATCCAGTGCGTGGGGATCTTGCCGTCTTCGTGCTGGACGCGCGTGAGCTGATCTGTCAGTGCCCTTGCCTTTGCAAGGTACAGATCGCCGCATCCCGCCTGATACATGGTCATAAAGCCGTAAGCGAGGTTGGCGGTCGAAGCGTCTATCGGCACGTACCAGCCGTACTGCTCGAGCGCGGCGGGCGTATGCCAGATCGACGTATCGTAAGGCGTGCCGCCGTCGGGCGCGAGATGGCGCCACGGATACGGGCGTTTCCACACGACGAACTGATCCTCCGCAAAGCGCATCAGCTCTTTTGCAAGCTCGAGAGAATCGCGGTCGCCTCTCTGCTTTGCCAGATAAACGGCGAGCGCTACCGCCGCGTAATGGGTAAGGTTCATATAGTTCGTAGACAGCGGACTGTCTTCGAACTGACCTTCCCAGTTATAGCTTTTAAGCTGAGTTTCAAACGTGTATTTCACGGCGTTATCGCAGAGTTTTTTCCATTTTTCATCTTTGGTGCGCGCGTAAAGCGCCGACAAAAACGGGACGACGCCTTCGATCGGCGCTACGTAATTCTCCGTTACCGGCTCTCCCGTCGCGGTCGAGCGGACGAGGCGCCAGCTGCCGTTTGATTCGACGGTTTTCAGATAGTATTCGCCGATCTTCAGCGCTTCGGCGTAATATTTTTCGTCTTTTGTCGCCTCTTCGAGCATCAGATACGCAAGGCCGGCGCGTACCGGATATATCATCATCATCGTGCCCTTATGCGCTTCGGCGGCGTGCCAGTTCGGCGATATGACGCCGTATTTTTCGGGGTCGGGGCAGAAATCGAAGTGATACGTCGGCGGCAGATCGGCAAGCGGATCGTCGCCACGCGGCGTTATGCTTATCAGATAGTCGGCGGCGTTCACCGCGACCTTCATCGCGTCAGACGCGTCTTCCGGGCAGATCTTTGCGTACGAGATCATCGCCTCGACGAGCGCGCTTATCATCTTGCTCGGATACGTGTTCAGATCGTAGTGAGGATCCGGCTCGCCGTATTTCAGCCAGTGCTTTATAAAGCCCGCCGACATGGCGTAGCGGTACGCCTTTATCGCGCTTTCCTTATACGGGCATACCTTCGGCGGCGTGTCGGCAGGAAACGGGGCGAGGCGGAAAAACGTTCTCGCGCCGACAGGCGCGTAATCGCTGCCGTCGGGATTCAGCGCGGTGACGGTAAGGCGCACCGTTCCTTCGGGCAACTCGGCCCATATCGGAGTCAGAAGCGCGCAGCAGTCGTTTGCTTCAAACGAGTGCTCTTTTCCCTGCTCGTCGATCGCGGTATAACGGTATCTGCCGCAGCAGCGCACCGCGGTGAAATGAAACGCCGGCACGTACATGAACTGAGTCGATTCGACGTTCCAGAAAGGTCTGCCGCGCTTTACGCCGTAACGTACCGTCGTGTCGGGCGAAGCGCATTCTTCAAACGCCTGTTTTGCAAGCTTTTCTCTGTCAAGTTTCTTTTTCATGATCGTCTCCCTGTGTTTATATTGTCTCATTCGTATTTTTTCAAAGCTTCGCCGAGAGCGTGCGGCACGCCTCTCGGTCCTCTCACGGCGAAAATACCGTACCGGTCGCGGAGTTTTTCAAACGTGAACGCGGTGCAATCGTACCGTTTCAGCAGTTTTATCTTCATCAGCTTTCTGATAGTAAGACCGTCGCCGACGTAGTCAAACGGTATGCCGGTCTTTGTGACCTCGCATCTGTAAAGTATCGCCGATACCGGAGCGGCGACGTACATATAGACCGTATCTCCCTCTCTGATCCCCGCTCCCTGCTTCCAGTCGATCTCTTCGTTTTCGTCAAAAGCGCGCTGCACGTCGTAGTATTTCGGATTTGCCGGCACTATCCATTCCTTCGGCGCACGGAGCAGCCGCTTTTTTCCCGTCGATGCGGTGGATGCGAAGCTCATATCGAGAAGCGCGCAGATCTCGGATAACTGCACGGCGCCGTCGAGCGATACCGAGATCCAGTTCATTCTGTTCATATGGTATCCGCGCGAAAATCCCTTTCGCGGCAGAAGCGATCCGAAAAGAAACGCGTCGTCGATCTTCACGTTCAGAATATCGACGCGTCCGGTTCCCG
>CACYEW010000253.1 GCA_902773455.1 uncultured Ruminococcus sp. | reverse complement strand
TTTATCTTTTTTTTGTTGTTCGCATCTATAAGATCCGTTTCGGCGAGAAGAGCGCGTAAGCCCGTGTTTTTTGTTTTCGGCATACGCATAAGGCCGTATGCGATTATCAGACGGTTTTCGTCCGTGACCGGCATTATGTCGGCTATCGTACCGAGCGCAACGATATCTCCGTATTTTTTATAGCAGTCGCGGATTATATCGAATAAAAGCTCTCTGTCTTCTTTATTATATCCGACGGAGCCGGTCGCCTGATAACATAAATATCCGCAGATCAGTTTGAATGCGACTCCGACGCCCGCAAGATCTGAAAATGGATATTTACTGTCCGGTCTTTTGGGGTTGATCACAGCCGCGGCGTCCGGAAGTATCTCTTTACACTGATGGTGATCGGTTATGATCATATCTATTCCGATCTTTTTCGCTTCTGCAGCTTCGTCGACCGCGGTGATTCCCGTGTCGACCGTTACGATAAGCTTAACGCCGTCGTCGGCAAACTGACGGAGCGATTCTTCATTCACGCCGTAGCCTTCCGTAAAGCGGCTCGGGATATGATAGGAAACGTCGCATCCGAGGCTTCTGAAAAACATAACGAGCACCGCGGTGCCGGTAATACCGTCAACGTCGTAATCGCCGTAAACAACGATCTTTTCATTGTTTACGACTGCTTTTTCGATCCGCTTGACCGCCGCTTCCATACACGGAAGCAGAAAGGGATCGTGCATTACGGCGCTTTCCTTGTTCATAAAGTCAAGCGCGGCTTTTTTGGTGTCGTATCCGCGTTCAACGAGCAGAGCCGCGGTGGCGGGCAAAACTGACAAAGCCTCGCTTATCAGCGCGGCGGCTTCGGTATCGTATTCTTTCAAAAACCACTTCTTCTTCAAATGCATTTCGGTCAATTATCCTTATATAAAATCTTTGTAATTATGATTCTCTCTTTGTTTTTTTCGGTTTTTCCGTATATCACGGCGGCGGCGACGCCGACGGCAAATCCGGCGACTGCCGCTAAAGGCGCGTATTCGGCAAGACTGAACGCGAAAGCAAAAAGACAATACGACAAGATCGCAGTTAAGACCGGTAAAATGAAAACGATCGCGGCGGCAAAAATGACGTAAGACGACGACGATTCGATAACTACCTGATCTCCGACGTTCGCTCCTATTTTATTTATTACGTTGGCTTCTATCGTATCGCTGCCGAGAAAAATATCGCACGCACGGCATCCGCCGTCGCTTTTTTTATGACATTCGGCGCACGCGGATTTTCTGACCGTTTTAACGGAAGCGTGCGTATCGTCGATTATTCTTATAACAGTTCCTTCAGCCGTCATTTTTTCGGTGCAAACCTTTCCGCAATTTGTAACGCAGTTTTTATCCCGTCGCAAGCCGCGCTCGTTATTCCTCCCGCGTATCCCGCGCCTTCTCCGCACGGATACAACGCCTTGTTCGATACGCTTCGGCCGAACTGATCGCGAAGTATCCTCAAAGGCGACGATGTCCTTGTTTCCGGCGCGGACAAAACGGCATGATCACTGTCGAATCCGACGATCTTTTTGCCGAAATCGTTTAATCCGATCCCGATCATTTCCGTGACGAAACCGGGAAAGATAGAATTATCGGAGGACAAAACGAAGCCGTTTTTACAGCTCGGGATTACATTTGAGGGCTTGTTTGCTTTGCCTTTAAGAAAACTGCCGACCGTTTGTACCGGCACTCTGAATCTACCTCCCGCCGCTTCATACGCCCGCCGTTCGATCCTTCTCTGAAATTCGATTCCGTCAAGAACGCCGCTTCCGCAGTCGGAAGGAAAGACCGATACGCATACGGCGCTGTTTGCGTTGAGACCGGATCTGCCGCTTTCGCTCATACCGTTAGTCACGATGCCGTTCTGCTCGGTGGAGGCGCATATGACCTCGCCGCCGGGACACATGCAGAACGTATAAACGCCGCGTTCGACGCCGTTAAGAGTACATCTTTTCGACAGATTATATTCAGCGTGAGGTAAATATCCGCGGTATTTGTCAAGAGCCTGACCGTACATTGCGCGATCGATATCCTCCTGCAGATGCTCTATGCGCATACCGACGGAAAACGGTTTTGCCTGAAGCGCCGTACCGTTTTCGTAAAGCATGGCGTACGTATCGCGCGCGCTGTGTCCGCAGGCGAGCACCGCGGCGTCATAATATTCCTCGCCTTCGGAAAAGCGAAGTTTGATACCGTCCGAGTATTCGTTTACGGAGTCTATTCTCGTTTTGAATCTGATATCCGTACCCGTTTTTCTGATATAGGTCGTGATATTATCTATAACGGTTTTGAGTATATCAGAGCCGATATGCGGTCTTGCGCTGTATAATATACTTTCCGGAGCTCCGAATTCAGCAAGGCGCTTGAGAACGTATGAACACACGGGATCGTTGATCCTTGTGATAAGCTTGCCGTCGGAAAACGTGCCGGCGCCGCCCGCGCCGAATTGAACGTTCGATTCCGTACTAAGCACTCCGTCCGAAATAAATCGATCTACCGAGGATGATCTTTTTATTACGTCTTCTCCGCGCTCGAAAACCGTAACGTCATATCCGTTCTCCGATAAAATAAGCGAAGCGAATATGCCGGCGGGACCGAATCCGATCACGGCGATATTCCCCGGTTTGCCTTTGCCGCGTTTTATCTCTATAACGGGTTCGCAAAACGGCGAGGCGTTGAGCGAGCGTATCTGTGCGTCGCTTATCGATCCGCATTCAAGTATGACCGAATAGACGGTTTTGACGTCGCTTTTTTTACGGCTGTCGACCGAAACGCGGCATATGCGTTCCGCTTTGGCATTAACGCCTGATTTTCTTGCCTCAGCCTCCGCTTTTTGCATGGCGTATTCCGGCAAAGCGTCGGGAGACAAAGAGATCTGATGTATTATGATCTTCTGCATTATTCGAGCGTAAGCGATACTGAATACGAGCCGACGGCGTATATCATCGTTGACGAGGACTCGTTATTGATAAGTATTTCCGCCGGGACCTTTACGTTCCCTTTCAGATCGTTGTAGTTTTTCATATCGAGCACAACGGTTATATCGCTCTCATCAAAATACGAGAAGTATTCGCCTATATCTCCGCGAAGCGTTACGTTTACGGCGTCCGAGGAAAGCTTGTATTTTTTGCCTTCGTTAAGGTTATCCAGTCTTATATTGCTCACCGCAAAAGTACGGCGGGTGGTGTTTTTATGCTTTACGGATATCTTTACCGAATCGATCCCGTCTGCGGATACGACGTTATCGGGCAGATTTATATCGGATATCAGCACGACGTCGTCGTCGATATCCGTTTCGTCAAGCGTCGTGATCGTAAGTTTATCGATCTTTTCGAGTTCTTCCGCGTTTCCCTTGAGTCTCAGCTCGCCCGGTTCTATCGATATGTCGGAATTATTCGGGGTAAAATACCCGTATTTGAAAGCGACCGACAAAGGCACGGTTCTATACGTCTGCACCTCCACTCTCACGACTACGTCCGATACGGAGCATGATACGTACGGGTTCGAATATACGTTGCCCGCCGTATCGTACAGAACGACGGAGCCTGACGCCGTAAGCGAGGATGTTATGTGTCCCGGTTCGAGCGTGACTCGCGCTTCGGAAACCCTTGCAAGCTCGTCTGACGGTCCCGTTACGGTCACGAATGCGATCTCGGGAGTTGATTTTTCAATAACGTAATCGGATTCGAGCGTATAGTTTTTCAATGATATCGTTATCGGCAGCTGCTTTGATATCGTAACGCCGAAGTATACCGATATCGAAGACGGATAAACGTCAGAAAGCGATATGTTTGCAGGCAGATCGACGCTTATGGGCAAAGCGGAAAGACCGGATTCTACGCACGAAGACGCATCCGCGTATGCTGTGATATCGGCGGCGGTGAGAGAAAGAACGTCGGCGCGTTTGCCTTTGACTTTTACCTCGGCTGTAAATCCGTGCCCGGATATTATGGAAAAGCCGGACGGTATGTTTTCGATATTCACGTTCACTCCGGCGACCGTTTTTTCATATAACGTCGCTTCCGTATTTACCGCGTATATCCATATGACGAAAGCAACGATGACCGACATTATTTTTGCGGCGAGATCGAGGCCGTTCGGTTTGCGCTTCGTTTTTTTAACTTCGGTTTCAGGTGCGTTCAAAACGTCGTTTTCGTTCATTTGTTTTCACCCTCCTCTGTTTTCTTCGACGCGCGGGTAAACTTCGTTTCGTTGATCAGCAGCGCGTAAAGCTGATTTTTAAGCGACGTATAATCGAAATTGCGTTTGAGTTCGCCGTTCAGAGCAAGCGAGATCGTTCCGGTCTCTTCGCTTACGACGATTACTATCGCGTCGCTGTTTTCACTCATGCCGATCGCGGCGCGATGTCTGGTGCCGAGATCTTTTATAATATCGTCTCTCTGCGACAGAGGCAGGAAGCATCCTGCGGCAACTATACGGTTATCGGAAATGATCAGAGCTCCGTCGTGAAGCGGCGCTTTGTTGAAGAATATGTTTTTTATAAGCTCCGAGTTCGGATCTGCGTTGAAAGTCGTACCCGTCTTTTCGATATCTCCGAGTTTGGTGAGTCTTTCGATGACGATAAGCGCTCCCGTCTTCGTCTGTGCAAGTCCCGTTACGGCGCTGCATACGTTGGCTATCATTGCGGAGGCGCTGCTCGATTTTTGAGCGGCAATGTTTTTGAATCCTTTCAGCGGCTGCGCGCCCATTTTTTCAAGCGCGGCGCGAAGCTCCGGCTGGAACAGGA
>CACYEW010000252.1 GCA_902773455.1 uncultured Ruminococcus sp. | reverse complement strand
CTGCGAGATGTTCGCTTTGGCCTCCGAAACGCAGGCGTCGAGCCACGAGGTTGTCGACGATCCGAAATACTTCTGTTCGGAAAGAGGCTTGGATCTGTCAAAACCGAAGTATGACATATAGGTCGAGCCGTAGGTCGAATAATACTGCTGATAATAGTTGTTATAGATCGAGTATACCGTGTACTGGAACTGAGCGTTATTTACGGAATAATGCTCCGATTTGACGGCGGTGTTGGTGTGGAGCACGATGCTGTCCCACAGACCGGTCGGTTTGAGTATCGCCACGAGAAGACCCGCGAGCAGGCAGACGCCCACGAATATTGCGATAAGCGTGTACCAGATATCCGTCGTACCTTTATTGTTCTTTGGTTTGAGTTTTGTCTTGGCCATTTCAGTTTTCCAACTTTCTTTTCATTACGTTACTGTCCGTATCAAAACCGACTTTAACGGCAATACGGTATTTTATAGTATAACACATTCAAAGCGAATACTAAATCACTAATTATTAAAAATGTGTTAAATTATTTTTGCTTTATACGCCTTTATAAGCGTTTTCAAGCCGGAAGCGACTCCGTCTATCAGCATTTGCGCCTCTTCCTTCGTATTGTCCGGCGATATGCTTATGCGCAGAGTGCAGTCCGCTTCGGCGTCGGTAAGCCCGAAATTCTTCATCGGGCGCGATACGCCGGCGTGATGCGACGAGCATGCCGAACCGCTCGAAACGTAGACGGAAAGAGACGAGAGATGATGAAGCATCGTCTCGCTCTTGACGCCTGGCAGAGTCGCCGAAACGATGTTTTTGACGCGCTGACGTTCCGGGACGTTTATTTTAACGCCGAGATCCGATAAAGCGGACGATATAAAATCGGATAATTCCGATACCTTCGCCGCGTTTTCTTTCATGGCGGCTCCGCCCGCTTCCGCCGCGGCGCCGAACGCCGCTATGCAGGGAACGTTTTCGGTGCCGGAGCGAAGCCCGTATTCCTGCCCGCCGCCGAAAAGATACGGAGATATCGAACGCGTTTTTATCATATCCGACGAGACGTATAGAGCGCCGACGCCCTTCGGACCGCCGATCTTATGCGCCGAAACGGTCATGAGATCGACGCCGAGCTTCTCCGGAGAAAGCGGTATTTTGCACAGCGCCTGAGTTGCGTCCGTATGAAAGATCACGTTTTTGTTTATTCTTTTCGCCGAAGCGCAGAGATCGGCTATATCGTAGACCGCTCCGCTTTCGTTGTTGACGGTCATGATGCTTACAAGAAACGTGTTTTCATCCATTTCCGATAAAAACTCTTCGCGGTCGATCACGCCGCCCTTCGTCTTTATCTCTTTCACGGTGAAGCCGCGGCGCGCAAGCTCGTACGCGGCGTTCGAAACGGACGGGTGCTCCGAATCGGATATTATTATTTTTTTACCTTGATTCTGCTTCTTTGCGTATGCGGCGCCGAAAAGCGCCGTGTTGTTCGACTCGGTGCCGCTGCCCGTGAAGAGAAGCAGACTTTTTTTATCTTTGATGCCGAGCAGATCCGAAACTTTCTTTCTCGATTCGTTGAGCAGACCGAAAGCGGCGAAGCCGAGCGCGTGAAGAGAAGAGGGGTTGCCGTATTCTTCTTCCGCTTGTTTCAAAGTCAAAGCGGCGAGAGCGCATAAATGCGTTGTCGCCGCGTTATCGAAGTATGCCGTCATATCATTCAAATCTTCCCGTCTGAAATCTGAATTCGGCGGTTATCTTTTCGAATATCGCCGAATCGGCTTCGTAATTCGCTTCCTCCGCGGTAAACGTGAGGATGTAGGCGTAAAGTCTGTCTTTTATGCAGATCACCATATCGTATTTGTAATTCTTCTGCGAAAGAGTCGCGGAATACGTGCATTTCACCGCAGCGCGGCCGTCGAGCACGACCGGCGTCGGACCGGCAAGCATGTTGAATCCGGGCAGTACGGAGCCGAGCTGTGAAACGTAATCGGTCCAGTAGTTTTTCGCGTAAGTGATCTCCGCTTTTTCATCTTCGTTTACGTTTTCGAAGACCGCTTCGTTTGTAAGCGCGTACCTCGCGCACGACACGTTCGACGAGTCTATAACGGAGGCGTACGCGGCCGTTATTCCGTCCTGACTGCATATGATCCAGCTGTCCGGCACGTACAGATAATAATCGACAGCCGCAACGGAAGCGAGCTTCATATTCGCCGGCGCGTCAAGCTCCGTTTTCGCACACGAGGAAAACGCCGCGAGCACCGCCGCCAGCACTAATAAGATTACCGTCGTTTTTTTCAATTCATTCACCCGTCTGAGTAAGGATATTTGCACGGCGCGCCTTTATGAAGCCGAGCAGGGAATTGCCGCCGTCCGTGAATTCGGCTTCGAAAGTTTCGAGATCGAAGAATTTTTTCGTATCGGAACCTACGGCGTCCGATATCTTGTCTTTCAGCTTAGGAAGATACTCTTCGCAGCGCTTGAGGAATTCCGCGGCTTCCTTTACGTATCCGTAGTATTCGTTAAGATATTTCTCGTTTGCAAGCAGCTTCGATACGAGGGGACGGTCGGTCGCAAGCACGTCGAAATAGGGATCCGCGACCGACGCGGTTATGAGCGCGGTCTTGATCGCGTAGTTGGTTTTGCGAAGCGAGCCGTCCGTGCCGAACGAAAGCTTGAGGTCCCACGGAAAGATCGAAAGACCGTCGTCTGACTCGTACAGATAATAGTTTTCGGATTTCGGACCGAGATACGAATCCTCGCAGCCGATCACGGAAACTATCGCCGCGTATTTGAGTACCGACGGTACGTTGAGCACGTCTTCGATGCCTTCGCCGGAGGACAGAGCGTTTATAAGCGCCGAGATCTTTTTCAGACCTTTGTCGTCGCCGTTTTTGAGCGAAAACGCCGACGCGTCGAATTCGGCAAGAGCCGCGCCCTTGCTCGATTTGTAAAGGCTTCCGTCGTTATCGCCGTACGCACGTTTCAGAAAACTGTCGTCTGCGCCTTCGACCGCGAGATAAAGTCCGAAATACTCGCCGTTGATCGTAAGCTTGGCAAACGTCGCGAGAGGAGCCTCGGCGTCAAGCTCGGCAAAGCAGAGATAAGCGAGATATTCGCGCAAAAACGACGGATCGTACGCCATATTGTTCAGATAAAGCTCGTCCAGACCGTTTATTTTCACGCCCTTCTGATATTTGCCGAACTGGATCTTGAACGAATAGCGGTCGCTTTCGGCTTCGGTGACGTAGGTCGTGTTGCCGCGCGTCTTGATGCCGGCGGTGGAGCATTTCGTACCGTTTACGAACACGGTAGCCTGATAATACTCCTCATCCTCGGGGGATTTGAACATCGCCGCAAGATCGGCTTTCGGGACGGTCACGGAGATTTCCATCATATCGGAGAAAAGTCCGTCGTACGCCGCCGCGTCGGATGGAAGATCGTCCGGCTTTTCGGTCTGCGTCGCGGTGCCGGAGCCGCCGTCGCCGCACGCGAAGAGAAACAGCGTGCAGACGGCAAGCACAGCCGACGCGATGATTTTTAACGTTTTTTTGATATTCATATTTACCTCAGATTTTCGTTTCGTCCGGCTCGAGATTGAGCGTGACCTGAAGATTGCCGTTTTTGCATCTTATTTTGTCGAGAAATTCTTTTCTGTCAACGCCTTTTTTGAGTTTTACTGAGAAATTCATTTCGAAAACCGTACCGAAATCGGTAGTTCTTATTCTGCAAAGCCGCCAGGATGAGGCGTATTCGTTCAGCACGTCGTCGAAAACGCCGTCAAAGCTCAGCGTTTCGGGTATGAGTATGCGGAGCTGATAAACGCTTCTGCTGAAAGAACCGACGCCGGTGAACGTGATCACGAGCATTACGGCTGAGAACACGACCGCGAAAAGCACCGAATAGGCAAGATAGCCGATACCGCAGCCCACGCCGACGGCGATCGCCATAAGTATGAACGCTATATCCTTCGGCTGAAGCTGTACCGAGCGGTACCTGACGAGCGTGAGCACGCCGGCAAAGGTGAACGCGACGAGCAGATTGTTGCCGAGCATCAGTATTATGAACGTAAGCGTTACCGGCAGGATCATAAGCGTGACGGTCAGCGCGGAGTTGTTTCCGCTTTTGTTCTGCACGAATTTATAAAGCAGAGCAGCCGCTATGCCGAGTGCGAGCGCGGCTCCGAGTATGCCGAGAGTCGAGCCTACGGACATCTGAGTTCCGCCTACCTGTGTTGAGAAGAGTTCTTCAAGAGTCATGATGCGTTCCTTCCTTTGCGTTAAGCGTCGGTTTCCGACGTATAATTCTCTTTGTAATGCCGTTCGAATTCTTTGCCGTACTTTGAAAACGACTGCCTGAAAAGTCCCATTCCCGACGCGAGCCTTGAAAACCAGAGCGGCATACCGCCGGTAAATTTGATCTCCATTATCATTTTGCCGTCCGGCAGGAGCGGGTCTCCGTAATCGCCGCTGAGAAGATCGAGCTCGTGTCTGCGCGTGGTGATATTTTCGTCAAACGTCAGACGCGTATCCGAACCGTCCTTTGCGAAATAAGCGATCCTGTCATACGAAATATATACTTTCGGGTAACACGGATGCTGTATGAAGAACGTATCGATCTCGTTCAGTACCTGATTGTATATATAACTGTCAGTCTTCGGATGTTCGCCCGTCCGTATATAATGCATCAGTTCCGCGTAAGGAAAACCGGCGCGCCGCTTTGTGACCGTACCGTTGAATTTGCGCTTTATTTCGATATATACGATCGAATCCTCGCTCTTCGGCACGTCATACGAGCGGATGCGCAGTTTTTCTTTGAATTTCGGCTTTCTTACCGATTCGCGTATTATGGAGTCGTCGTCGTCGTCGAAATACAGATTTACCAGTTTATAGCTTTTGCCGTCGAGACAGTATTTGTCGGGGCTCATATAATTGAGTACGGTCGGCATCATAAGACCGGCCTGCTCTTTTGTTACGATGAATTTCTTTTCAACGCGCTTGAACGTGGTGATCGGCATACGGCGCCTCCTTTCTCATATAATATCCGGTTTCACGGATGCGAAGCGTTATTCGGATCCTTCGCCCCGCATTTTCTATATTATACAAGATTATACAAGGTTTTTCGACCTAAGTCAATGTTTTTCGATAGGAATAT
>CACYEW010000251.1 GCA_902773455.1 uncultured Ruminococcus sp. | reverse complement strand
GTGATAATCGTACGATTCGAAAAGATAGCGCCGTGCCTTCACGGCGATCTGCTTGAGGCGCTCGGCGACGAAACTCTGTCAAAGACTGCCGGTAAAATGAGGATCATACCGTCAAAAGGAGTCGGAGGATCGCGCCTTCTGACGGGTTTCTTGCCGGACAAAGTGATAATAAACGGAGTGGAAAGACGGGCGGTGATCGCGGCGGTACGCAGTACCGAAACGGGTGACAGCGACGGTATAGTCCCGTCTTCGCTGTGTATATAAAAAAGGAGGTAATATGAAATTACTGTTTTTCATCAAAAGAGTGTTCGGGATCAGTAAGATCGCCGAAATTGACGACAACGACCTGTTATTCTACATCAACGGTCCGCAGTCGCTTCCGCCTCCGCTTTCGGCTGAAGAGGAAAACGAGGCGCTTTTCAGAATGAAGACTGATCCGAACGCGAAGAAGCTGCTTATCGAGCATAATCTGCGCCTGGTGGTGTATATCGCGAAACGCTTCGAAAGTACGGGCATAGGCATTGAAGATCTGATCTCGATAGGTACGATAGGACTTATAAAAGGCGTGAATACGTTCAAAGAAGACAAAAACATAAAGCTTGCAACGTATTGCTCGCGCTGTATCGAAAACGAGATACTGATGTTTATAAGGAAAAATACGTATCTGAAAGCCGAGATATCGCTCGACGAGCCTATAAACGTGGATTGGGACGGAAACGAGCTTCTCGTCGGCGACGTGCTCGGCTCGGATCCCGATTCCGTTTCAAAGGGGCTTGAAGACTATGAAGAAAAAAAGCTGATAAAACGCCTTGTCGAAGCGCTTGACGAAAGAGAGAGGCAGATAATCGAGCTTCGTTTCGGTCTGCGCGGAGGCAGAGAACTGACGCAGAAAGAAGTCGCCGATCTGCTCGGCGTTTCTCAATCGTATATTTCACGGCTCGAAAAGAGGATAATCGAAAGATTGAAAGCCGAGATAGAAAGCAGATTATAAAAAAAACTTGACTTTTCCGCCATGTTATGATAGTATGATATTAAATCATTACATCGGAGGCTTGTTATGAAAAAAATAACGACGATCGTATTGGTCGTCCTCATGTGCCTGACCGTTTTGACGGGGTGCGCGAATGCGGATCCGGCGGAAAACGCAACGACGGAAAAAACCGGGACAAAGGCGGTGCAAACCGAAAAAGCGACCGAAACGGAAGCGGCGACAGAGACCGAAACCGAACCGGTTACGACAGAAGAGGTCACCGAAAAAATTACGGAACCGGTGCTCACGGAGGATCTTGAAGCGATGAATGCGGAACCCGCTTCCGCGTTTACCGTATCCCGTGCGTTCGGTTCGGATATGATACTGCAGAGAAACGAATATATAAGGATTTGGGGCTGGGCTGACGAAAGTCAGAACGGCAAACGGGTCGAAGCGGAATTCAGCGGTCTGCACGGAGCCGACGTCATAGAAGACGGTCACTGGCTGATCACGCTCGGCGGCAGGCTTCCCGAAAACACGGAGGGTCAGACTCTTCGCGTATTCGGAGCGGAGGGCGCGGAATACAAGTACGAGAACGTTCTCGTAGGCGACGTTTACTGGATCGTCGGTCAGTCGAACGTGGCGTATCCGGTATCCGTCATAATGGCTGAGCCGCTCGCGAGCGAACCGGGCAGAAAAGTCGAGATCAGCAACGATATGCAGATCCGCCTGAACAGAGTCACGATGACCGATCTCGAGGGTATAACGTGGGGCACCAACGACGTAAGCGAAGACGTAGTGCCGAAGCGCGGCTGGAGAAAGCCGAAGCAGGGAGCGTACGACTTTTCAGCCGTCGGATATTTTACGGCTGTGATGCTTTATAACGGTCTTGAACGCAGCATACCGATAGGCATGATCGAATTTGACGCGGCCGGAGCGGCTCTTCACGGCTTTTTGCCGAACGAAGTGCGCGACGCTCTGAAAATAAGCAAAGCGAAGAACGGCGTTTACACCGCGGCGGGCGTAAATCCGCACGGATCGTCGTTCATGTATAACCACGCGATGTATTCGTTCCAGAATATGCCGATAAAAGGTCTGATATGGTATCAGGGCGAATCGGACTGCAACGCTTCAAACAAGAACAATACCGAATACGCGAACCGCTTTAAGGCGCTCGTTGATTATCTGCGCGACAAACACGATCAGATAAATCACGATTATCCGGTATATATCGTCGAGCTTCCTCCCATATTTGAAAACTTCGACTACGCTCAGGTCAGAATGAATATGGGCACGATACCGTCGCTTTTGAAAAACAGCCATATCTGTTCTTCCGCCGATACGTGGAAAGACAAGACGTACGGAAACAATCTGCACCCGTACAACAAATGGGAAGTATCGGAAAGAATGGCCGCGATGATACTTGCAAACGATTACGGTACGGGCGATCTCGATTACACGGAAGGACCCGTTCCGATGTCTTACGAGGTAACAGATGACGGGCTTACCGTCACGGTGAAATTCATCCACGTCGGCGACGGACTCAAAACCGAAGGCGACGCGCTCAAGGGCGTAAAGATAATCACAAACGCGAAAAACAAATGGGCTGATCCGTTGACCGTCGAGATCGTCGGAACAGATTCGATAAAGATCACGTCGAGATCGGTCATAAAATCCGTCGGCTACAATACCGTTAAAGACGAAAGCTTCCCGGAATCGCTGACGCTTTGCTCGAGCTCCGGCGTACCGTGCGCTTCGTTCAGATTCGACACGGCAAAATGAAAAGAAAACTTATCGTGATAGTATCCCTTGCGCTCTGTATTCTGACGGCGGCGTCAAACGGAGCGTATGCGTTCAAGGAGCAGGATATGACTGTAACCGAAGTCTGGTCAAGAACGGATATAATCCTCAACAGCGAAAAAAAGTATAAGAATCCTTATCTTGACGTCGATATAGACGCCGAATTCGTTCACGAAGACGGAACGGTGATAAAACTGTTCGGATTCTGGAACGGCGGCAGCGAATGGCGCGTTCGTTTTTCACCGACAAAGACCGGCGTATGGAATTACAAAATAACGTGTTCCGATACGGAAAACGCCGATCTTCATAACAGGACCGGCAGTATCACGGCGGTTCGGAATACCGGAAATACGGATATCGACCGCCACGGATTTGTAAAGATATCCGATAACGGCAGATATTTCGTTCACGACGACGGTACGCCGTTTTACTGGCTCGGCGATACGAACTGGCAGGCGCCGAACTACGTATCCGTAACGAAATGCAATTATCCCGGCTGTGAATGCGGGAATCAGTTTTTCCACGAGGTAAACGACAGAGTCGATAAGGGCTTTACCGTATATCAGACTTATTTTGACGGCGCCGAATCCGACGGAGGAGGTCAGAGAGACGTCTCGGGCGAGCCGTCTCTGTGGACCGTAAAGTATTCAAAGATAAATGCGAAAACGTTTTCGACAAAGATAGACCGGATGTTCGATTATCTTGCCGCAAAGGGCATGGTGATCGCTCTCGGCTTCGGCGTTCATTCGAGCACGGTAAAATCTATGGATCAGGATTCGCTCGACCGCCTTTCGAGATATCTCACGGCAAGATACGCGGCGTATCCCGTGATATGGATCACCGCTCAGGAGATAACGGGACCGGAGCATTTCAACGCTTGGGTCTCGTCGGCGCGTATAGTAGACGAGGGCGACGGATACGACCATCCTCAGACGGCGCATCAGTACCCTCTCGAAGTGAGCGACGAATACGTCAGAAAACTCGATAAAGAGAGCTGGCACGATTTTTACGCGCTGCAGAACGGTCACGGACCGACGATACCGAAAAAAAGCACGTACCAGGGATACTGGAAAAACAGCAGATCGGATAAAGGAGCAAAACCGTTTATCGAAACCGAGGCGAACTATGAAGATATCTACTGCGGAGGCTTCAACGGTTACAGCGCTTCGCGCGTCGCCGCGTGGAAGGCAAACCTCTGCGGCAGTTACGGCTTCACATACGGTGCTACGGGCATATGGGCGAACTGCTGGTCAACGTCCGGCAGTACGGGCTGGATGGGTACATTCAGTACCGAACCGTGGTATATGGGGCTGGACAAGCCCGGTTCGTACGAAATGAAATATCTCGCGAAGTTCTTCAAATACGTTGATTTCAGCAAACTCGTACCGAGATTTTCAAGCAAGACCTATTCCGATTTCAGCGACGAATCAAAAGTCGTTTCGTCGTCGGAAGACAACAAAACTTACGTTGCTTATTTCTGCAATTCGAATCTTACGACGGGTACTCTCAAAGGTCTTAACGAAAACGAGAAATATTCGGCAAAATGGTATGACGTCCTTACCGGAAAATTCGTTCTGATAAGCGACGATATAGATCATACGGGCGGCGTATACAAAATACCCGAAAAGCCGGATACCTCCGACTGGGCGCTTCTCGTCACGAGCAGGACCGACCTCGGCGAATACGAGACAGAGCCGAAAAGAGAATATGCGGCGGCAAGCGAAGTCAACGTTCTTGAAAAGGCGAAAGCCTCTGCAAGCTCTTCGAGCGGCGGCAGCTCCGCGGATAAAGCGATCGACGGGAAAGACAGTACCTGGTGGTGCGCCTCAAGCGGGAACAATCCGCAGTGGATCAGCTTCGATATGGGATCGGCGCGTAAATTCAATACGTTTTCACTTGAAATGTACCCCGGCACGAATAATATGACCTATTCAGTTTTCGTATCGGACGACGGCGAAACGTGGACGGAGATAAAAAGCTATTCAAACAAAAGTCCGAGAACGGCGAGCGAATCCCTTTTTGTCGAGAATCTCGATAAAGAATACGAATGCAGATATATAAAATTCGTTTTCAAAGAGGTGATCGGCAACTGGGCGGCGGTGGTCGAGGCAAAAGCGTATACGGATGCGCAAACAGACCGTCCCGTTATCAAAGGCATTATACAGGATCCGGGCGTCGAATGCGTCGGCGGATACGTATATTCGTCGTACGGCAAGGGGAGCGATACCGTCTCAAATCTGACGGACGGAGATATATCGACCGAATGGAAGCCGTTCGCGTCGGAATCGACTCAGACTGTCATAATGGATATGTACGGATCCAAAAACCTCGGCGGTATCGAGATCGTTTCCGGCAAGGACGCCGAAACTCCGGATTACAGGATCGAAGGATCGGCCGACAGAGAAAGCTGGACGGTGCTCGTCGATTCGTCCGTATCCGGAAAAAGCATATTTATCGATAACGGGAGGACCGTCGTCGCCGAAACGCTTGACGGAAATTACCGTTACGTGAAACTGATACTTATGGGCGGCTCCGGCAAGAAAGTGATCAAGACCGTTTCGGAGATAAGACTTTACGCCGACACAAAGACCGGATCCGCTCCCGAAAAGGCGGACAGGACCGGTCTCAAAAAGCTGTATTCAAAATACAAGTCGGTCAGAAATTCATCCGGCGAATACAGTGCCGGCGCATACCGCGAGTTCCTAATCGCTCTCGGAGACGCGGCGAAAATCCTGAGCAGATCGTACGTCACGGCGCTGCAAGCGGAGAATGCCGAAAACGCTCTGCAAAAGGCGTACGAACGTCTTACCGAGCCCTCGAATGAAATACCGGCAACGGAAGAAGCGGCGCAGACCGTGACCGACGCAGGTACCGGAAATAAACCTGCCGAAACAAAAGGTACGGATAATAAAGGCGGCGGAAAAAACAACGGGGCGGCTGTTCCGATAATAATCGCATCGGCGTCCGCGGCGGCGGTCGGCGGAGCCGCGGCGGCGGGTTTGGCAATAAAAAGACGTAAAAAAAGAGAGCATAACGAAAAAAGCAAATAATAGTTTACAAATAGTTCAAAAAAATCGCTGAAAACATATTGCAAAAATGAAAAAAGTGTGATATACTAACATCTGCGATTTTGTAAATCAGATAAGAGGTGTTAACAATGAAGGAAGGAATCCATCCGAAATATGCGGATTGTACGATCACCTGCGCATGCGGAGAAGTAGTTCATACCAGATCCACCAAAGGCAATATGCGTGTTGAGATCTGCTCCAAATGCCATCCGTTTTTTACCGGAAAACAGAAATTTGTAGACAGCGGCGGACGTGTTGATAAATTCAACAACCGTCTGAAAGCCAAAGCCAAATAATTTCGGATCACAAACGGGGACAGGGCGTATTGTATCGTCCTGCCCTTTTTGTATGCGAAAGGAGGGTATTATGGAAAATTTATTCGATAAAGAAACGCCGTTGGCGGTACTTATATCCGTCAGACTCAAAGACGAAGACGAAAGGGAGAGCGAAGCGAGCCTTTACGAGCTCGAACGGCTTCTTTATACCGCGGGCGGCGAGCTCTGCGCCGAGGTGGTACAGGTAAGAGAGTCTCCCGATCCCCGAACTTATATCGGCACGGGCAAGCTGACGGAGGTACGCGATATATGCGAATCGTCCGGAGCCGGGCTCGTTATCTTCGACGGCGAACTGTCGCCGGCGCAGATCAAAAACGCCGAAGACGCGATAGGAGGCGACGTTCGGGTAATAGACAGACCGATGCTTATACTCGATATTTTCGCGCTTCACGCGAAAAGCGGCGAGGGCAAGCTTCAGGTCGAGCTCGCGCAGCTTAAATATACGATACCGAGACTTTCGGGCCACGGTACCGAAATGTCGAGACTCGGCGGCGGCATCGGTACGAGAGGTCCCGGCGAATCGAAGCTCGAATCGGACAGACGTCACGTCAAAAGGCGCATCGCCGCGCTTGAAGAGCAGATAGACGAGCTTGAGAAAAACAGAAGAACGAAGCGCGAAAAGCGCGATAAAAGCGGTATATTCCGCGTTGCGGTGGCAGGTTATACGAACGCCGGAAAATCAACGCTTCTCAACCGCCTGACCGACGCCGGCATACTTGCCGAAGACAAGCTTTTCGCAACGCTCGATCCGACCACGCGCAAATATACCTTGCCGTGCGGTACGGATATACTTCTTACCGATACCGTCGGATTTATAAGAAATCTGCCCACGCAGCTCATAAAAGCGTTCAGATCCACGCTCGAAGAGGTGGTTTACTGCGACGCGGTGCTCGTCGTTGTCGACGCGTCGGATCCGGAATATATGTCGCAGACGGTAGTTACCGAAAAGCTCATCAGCGATCTCGGCGCTTCCGACAAACCGATCATCTACGCGTATAACAAATGCGATCAAAGAGAAGAAGGCTTTATCCTGCCGCCGGGTTCGCGCGACAGACTCGGAGTATGCGTGTCCGCGCTTACCGGAGAAGGCGTCGAAAAGCTCACGGAGCTGCTTGAGATCACCGCAAACGGCGGAAAACAGACGGTCACCTTCCGCATACCGGCTCATAAAGGCGCGGCTTTGAGCTACCTTTACGCAAACGCTTCCGTTACGGACGTGAGCTACGAGGATTCCGACGCAGTTGTGACCGCGACGGTCGACAAAAAGACTCTCGGTACTGTAAATAAAATGCTCGGAGATGTGAAATGACGCCTTATCAGACAGTAAAGCATTACGCCGAGGCGGAGATAACGGAAAAGAAATCCCGCTTCATAGCGACCGTTTCGCCGGTTCAAAACGACGAAGAGGCGAGAGCTTTCGTCGACTCGGTCAAGAAAAAATATCCCGACGCAAGACATAACGTTTACGCTTATCTGACGGTCGACGGTATGACGAGATACAGCGACGACGGCGAGCCGAAAGGCACGGCCGGTCTGCCGGTGCTGAACGTGATAATGAAAAAAGAACTCAAAGGCGCGGCGGTAGTCGTCACGAGATACTTCGGCGGTATACTGCTCGGAGCGCCCGGACTTTTGCGCGCATATACCGCGGCGGCGACCGCGGGTATCGAAGCGGCTGAAACGGTGACGGTGAAATCGTACGACGTTATTGAAATAACCGTTCCGTTTTCGATATCGGAAAAGGTCAGATACGAGCTTTCGTTTTTCGATTTGCCGGAATACAAGACCGAATATACCGAAAAAGTAAAGTATATACTGAACGTTCCGTCCGAGACTGCCGAAAAGCTTACGGCAAAGATCACCGACGTCACGTCCGGCAAAGCGGAGATAAAAACGGTAAAACCATAATTTACAACAATAAAAACCTCATAACGGCGCTTTTTTCTGCAGATAATTAAAGCGGCGCAAAAGCGCCGATCGGAGGTTTTATGAAGAAATTTATTGCCGTCGTTCTGACGGTCATTACCGTCACGGCGTTTGCCGTTGCCGCTGACGCGGCTTTCGATCACAAAGTCGTACGCGGCGATACCATGTGGAAGCTGTCGAGACGGTACGGAATAACGCTCGATTCCATGATCGAGGCAAATCCTCAAGTTGAAGATCCGGATCTGATCTATCCCGACGATATACTCCATATCCCGGTATACGACGATCCGGCGGAGGTACACCCGACGGATCTTACCGTTTCGGAGTTTGAAAACGAGGTCGTGCGGCTGACGAATGAGTATAGAGCAAAATACGGTCTTGCGCCGCTGACGGCTGATCCCGAGCTTTGCAGAGTCGCCCGGATCAAGTCGCAGGATATGGTCGACAACCGCTATTTCTCGCACACGAGCCCCGTTTACGGATCGCCGTTTTCGATGATGAAAGCGTTCGGCGTGAAGTACCGTACCGCCGGCGAGAACATCGCCTGCGGGCAGAGAACGCCTTCCGAGGTCGTCAACGCGTGGATGAACTCTCAGGGACACAGAGCGAATATCCTTAACGCGTCTTTTACGAAGATAGGCGTCGGCTACGTCTCGTCCGGAAACTACTGGACTCAGATGTTCATCGGTTGATCCCGATCCCGTACCGCAAAGTACGGGATTTTTTATCGATAAAAAACATCCGCGAAATAACGTAATAATACGTCGGTATGCCGAACCGCCGGTCGCGGCTGTGAACCGGTATACAAATTTTATAAAAAATCTCTTATAATTTTAATTATTTTTCTGAAACCTATTGCATTTTATAAAATTATATGATATAATAAAGCGTAAGTTAGATAGAATGGGGTGTGGGCAAGGCTCACACCCCGAAATTATGTAAAAAAACGGAGCGCTATGAAAAAGAATATCGTTAAGATCGCCGAAGAACTGGCGGAACCCGTCGCCGACGCTCTCGGCTTCGTTATCTGGGATACGGAGTACGTAAAAGAAGGCGGCAGATACATTCTGCGCTATACCATCGATAAGGACGGAGGCGTGGATATAAACGACTGCGAACGCTTCCACCGGGCGATCGATCCGATACTTGACGAAGCGGATCCGATCGAAGAAAGCTATACGTTGGAGGTATCGTCTCCCGGGATCGAGAGAGAACTGAAATACGAATGGCATTACGAGTGCTGCGTAGGCGATACGGTCGAGGTCAGACTTTACAAGCCGTACGAAGGCTCGAAAACGTTTATCGGCAAGCTTTTGCCGCTTACGGAAAACGTGAACATCGAATCGGACGGAAGGCGGCTGTCTTTCGAAAGATCCGTCGTTGCAAAGGTAAACATTTATTTTGACATAAAATCAGCAGATTTAGGAGGAAATCAGAAAAAAGATGAACAATGAATTATTCAACGCCCTTGACGCTCTCGAATCGGAAAAAGGGATATCGAAGGAGTATATGCTCGAAAGGATCGAAGCCGCTCTCCTTACCGCTTTCAAAAAGGCGTTTCCCGACGCGGAAATAAGCGTGGTCATCGACCCGGTCAAAAAAGAATGCAGAGTTTTCAAGATAATGACGGTAGTCGATCAGCCGGAAAATCCGGCTACGGAAATATCTCTTGCGGACGCCAAAAAACTCAGCCGCAGATATACTCTCGGTTCTCAGGTCAAGGAAGAGATAAAGACCAAGAACTTTTCAAGGACCGTCGCCACCTCCGCAAAGCAGGTCATCATCCAGGGCATACGCGAAGCGGAACGCGGAAACCTTATGAAAGAATACGAAAATAAACGCGAAGACATCGTTACGGGTACCGTTGAGTATATAGATCCCGAAAACGGAAGCGTTATAGTCAACACCGGAACGAGCAACGCCGCTCTTATCAAAAACGAGCAGATCCCGGGTGAGGTCTTCAAGGTCGGCGACTGCATTAAAGTGTTCATCACCGAGGTAAGCAAGGAAACGAAGGGCAGACTCGTTACGATATCGAGAGTCCACGCCGGCTTCGTCAGACGTTTGTTCGAGCTCAACGTTCCCGAGATAGCTGACGGCACGGTCGTCATCAAAGGCATCGTAAGAGAAGCCGGTTCGAGAACGAAAATGGCGGTATATTCCACCAAAGAAGAGGTCGACCCGATAGGCGCCTGCATAGGCAACAAAGGCGCGCGTATCGCCGAGATAGTGAACGAACTGAACGGAGAAAAGATAGACGTTATAAAATACTCCGAGGATCCTTCCGAATTCATTGCGGCGGCTCTTTCGCCCGCGGTCGTCAAGAATATATCGTTTGAGACCGACCGTATCGCTCACGTTACCGTTTCTCCCGATCAGCTTTCGCTTGCTATCGGCAAAGAAGGTCAGAACGCCCGTCTCGCCGCCAAGCTGACGGGATGCAAAATAGATATAAAAGCCGAATGATATGGCAAACCAACAGTTGAAGATCAAAAAAGCGCCTGAACGCAGATGTACCGGCTGCAGAGAGGGCAAACCCAAAAAGGAGCTTTTGAGGATAGTAAGATCGCCGGAAGGCGAGATCTCGATCGATCTTACCGGCAAAAGTCCCGGACGGGGAGCATATATCTGCAAAAGCGAGGCTTGTCTCAAAAACGCAAAAAAGACCGGAAGGCTCGGCAGATCGCTGAACGCCGAAATACCGGACGACGTTTTTCAAAGACTCGTAGAAGAGATAAATGCCGCAAAACAGTAAAACGCTTTCGTATATCGGCATAAGCAAAAAATCCGGCAGGATCGTGATCGGTACGGAGCTGACCTGCGACGCTATAAGGAGCGGAAAAATCAGACTCGCGATCTGCTCGTCGGACGCTTCCGCAAACACCGAAAAAAGGATCGGGAACTGTGCCGCTCACTACGGAGTCCGCTTTGTCAAATGCGGCTTCACCTCGGAGTCGCTCGGCAAAGCCGTAGGTTCGCGCGGAGCCGTTGCTTCTGTGGGACTTACCGACGAAGGACTTGCAAACGCTGTCATTAACACATTATAAATTATCACATTTCATTTTACCTTGATCTAAGATCTAAGAAAGGAGCCGGAGTTTACACGCCGCAAGGCGTCTGCAATGTAAGCTTCGGAAAAGGTTATCTATGATTTCTAACAAAAAATACAAACTCTCGGAAATTGCAAAAGATTTCGGACTTAAAAATAACGATCTCGTCAATTTGCTGAAAGCTCATTCCGGCGGCGCCGCCGTTCATACGTCGGCGATTGACGAGGACGATTTTGCCGTGATCTTTGAGGTGCTCACCTCAGAAAATCAGATCGTCGGGCTTGAAGATTACCTCGCAGGTAAAACGGACGTTTTGCCCGAGCACCGTTCGAAGCCGGAAGAACCCAAAAAAGAAGAAAAGGCGGAGGAAAAGCCCGAGGATAAAAAACCGGAAGACAAAAAAGCTCCCGAGGAAAAAACTCAGAAAGAGGAGAAAACTCACGAGGAGAAGAAGCCTGAAGATAAAAAGCCGGAAAAACAGGAAACCAAGAAGCAGGAACAGGCTCAGCCCGAGCAGAAGCAAAGCCGCGTAGATCAGTTCCGCCGCCAGCAGCAGCAACAGCAGAAGGCCAAGCAGCCGGAGAAAAAGCCGACGGAACGCGAGCGTCAGTCAAAGATCATAACCGTTACGGGCGGCGGTTCCGACGGATCTTCAACGTCGAAGACCGGCAAAAAAACGAGGATCATCGATACGCGTTCCGCTTCCGTCGATCTCGGCAAATACGACGAGAAGCTGAACAGCTATATCAGCGATAAAGACGACAATTATTCAAAAGACCGTCAGAAGATCAAAAAGAAAAACACACAGCAGCAGGAGAAAGGCACGAAAGCCAAGACCGAACGCGAAAAAGAGATCGAACGTAAAGAGAAGAAGAAGAGAGAAGTTTTCGAAAACGCGAAGAACACTCAGCTCCACGTTCAGATCCCGGACGCGATCACGGTCGGCGAGCTCGCTTCAAGGCTTAAAGTCACCGCTGCCGAGGTCGTCAAACGCCTTATGATGATGGGCTCGATGCTGACGGTAAACGACGTAGTCGATTACGATACCGCGTATCTTATCGCCGACGATCTCGGCGTAGCCGTATCGAAAGAAGTAGTCGTAACGATAGAAGAAAAACTGTTTACGGAAGTCGAAGACAAACCCGAACAGCTCAAACCGAGAGCGCCGGTAGTCTGCGTGATGGGTCACGTTGACCACGGCAAAACGTCGCTTCTCGACGCGATACGCCACACGCAGGTCACCAAAGGCGAAGCGGGCGGTATAACTCAGCATATAGGCTCTTACAGAGTTAAAATAAACGGAAGAGATATAACCTTCCTTGATACGCCGGGTCACGAGGCGTTCACCGCGATGCGTCTGCGCGGCGCCATGGCGACGGATATAGCGGTCATAGTCGTAGCCGCAGACGACGGCATCATGCCGCAGACTGTCGAGGCGATCAACCACGCAAAAGCCGCCGGCGTAACGATAATCATCGCGATAAACAAAATGGATAAGCCGTACGCAAATCCCGAACAG